>NZ_JAPMLH010000006.1:0-209064 GCF_035727065.1 Enterococcus sp. E4-223
TTTCTTTAAGAAAGTAAGATCCCTGAGAGATGATCAGGTAGATAGGTCAGGAGTGGAAGTACAGTGATGTATGGAGCGGACTGATACTAATCGATCGAGGACTTAACCAATAGGTTAAAAGAAAAGAACTCGGAAAAAAACTTATGTGACTTCAAATCCAGTTTTGAGTGAACAAAATTTACTCAATAAAAGATAACACCACAGTGTGGTGGCGATAGCGAGAAGGATACACCTGTAACCATGCCGAACACAGAAGTTAAGCTTCTTAGCGCCGATTGTAGTGAGGGGTTGCCCCTTGTGAGAGTAGGACGTCGCCACGCAAAGGCAAAAAGATGAACTAGAAATAGTTCATCTTTTTTTATTTTTATTAAGTTAAAGAACGGATTCAATTGCAGCGGTCATTTTCAATGGAGAAGTTTGTGGTGCAAATCGTTCGATTACTTTGCCATTTCTATCAATCAAAAATTTAGTAAAATTCCATTTTATTGCTTTAGTGACAGTACCAGGAGCTTCATTTTTAAGATAAGTAAAAAGAGGATCTGTATTTTCTCCATTTACGTCAATCAATTGATGCATAGGGAAGGTAACGCCATAAGTGGTTTTACAAGCTTCTGCTGCTTCAGTCGCTGAATCTAGCTCTTGTTTAAATTGATTGGAAGGAAAGCCTAAGATAACCAGACCTTGTGTCTGATAAGCTTGGTAAAGTTCTTCTAATTGTTTAAATTGAGGTGCTAGACCGCATTTTGTTGCAGTGTTAACAATGATTATCGGTTTGCCTGCATATTTTTTCAATGAATAGACAGTGCCGTCTTCTAAAGTAGTTTCAAAATTATAAATAGACATAAAGTTTTCTCCTTTCTATTTTATATAATAAAAAGAGCGCTAAACTGAAAACTAGCTATTTGTTTTCCCGTTTAGAACTCTTTTCAGACAATAAATATTTAATAAAATACGAAGATAAGATAGCTATATTGCTTCTCATCTTTACGTTCTTTTAGAAACTATGCTTCTACTTCAGACCATTCATCGCGTTTTGCTAAAAATTCACGAGCCAAAGCTTGTGCACCTTCTAGTGTATGGCTGGCAGCCCAGCCACATTGTGTTTCATTACTTGCAGGTACTTCAGTAGCTTCAAGAACATCTTTCATTGTTGCTTCAAGAACATCTAAAATGTCTTCGTAGCTTTCATGATTCAATACAGTCAAGTAAAAGCCTGTTTGGCATCCCATTGGAGACCAGTCTACGATGTAATCTGCGTGATTGCGGATTAGTTCGGCAGTCAAGTGCTCAAGTGAATGTAGACTTGGCATGTCCATGTGTTCTTTATTTGGTTGTTTAAAGCGGACGTCGTATTTAATGATGACATCGCCATGCGCACCCGTTTTTCGATCAGCTACACGTACATAAGGTGCTTTGACTTTTGTATGGTCAAGATTAAAACTTTCGACATTCATTCTCATTTGTAAGACTCCTATCTGTTTGTTCATTCGTTTTGATGCTTTTCACTAGAGAATTATTTAGTGAAAAGCATCAAAAACGTCTTTCTACTTGATTCTAACACTTATCGTTTCCAAGGTGTAGCAATCTGAAATATTTTTTAGATTTTTCTGCTAAGTCGTTTATTGGGACTTCTAGTTCTTGATTCTGTCAAATGCCTGAGCTAAATCGTTTATGAGATCCTGACCATACTCAATTCCTACAGAAAGACGGATCAAGCCGTCCTTTATGCCAGCCTCTTCTCGTTTTTCTTTTGGAATAGACGCATGAGTCATGACAGAAGGAATTTCCACTAAACTTTCTACGCCACCTAAACTTTCTGCTAAAGTAAATAGTTGGAGTGATTCAACAAATGGAATAGCAGATTCTTCATTTTTTAAAGTAAAAGAAATCATTCCGCTAAAGCCGCTCATCTGCTGCTTAGCAACTCCATGGAGTTCATGATCGGGTAATCCTGGATAGTAGACCTTTTCTACTGCTGGATGAGAAAATAGAAAATCAGCTACCACAAAAGCATTTTTTTGATGTTCCTCCATACGAACACTTAGTGTCTTGATTCCGCGCTGAAGTAACCAGCTATCTTGGGGACCAAGTACGGCTCCGATAGCATTTTGGTAAAATCCGATCTGATCGGCTAGATCTTTATGGTTAGAAGTCACTAAACCAGCTACTACATCGCTGTGTCCGCCTAGATATTTGGTACCGCTATGGACAACGATATCAGAACCGAGATCTAAAGGTCTTTGAAAATAAGGAGTAGCAAATGTATTGTCAGCAATAACTATCAATCCATGTTGATGAGCCAGAGTGGCACTTTTTTCTAAATCAGTAATCTTTAGAAGCGGATTGCTAGGTGTTTCAAGATAAAGTGCTTTTGTATTGGGTTTGATGGATTGTTCTATTTTATCAAGATTACTCGTATCTATGATCGTGTACTCGAGACCATTTTTAGTAAGAACTTTGTCAAATAGACGGAATGTTCCTCCATAGACATCATCTCCTAATAAGATATGATCGCCAGCTTGAAAAAGAGAAAAAACGGCATGAATCCCAGAAAGACCAGAAGAAAAAGCGAATCCTCGAACACCGCCTTCCAAATCAGCAATCAGTTCTTCCAATGCAAAACGAGTAGGATTACCAGATCTTGAATATTCATATTGTTTAGGCTGGCCGACGCCATCTTGCCGATAAGTGGATGTTTGATAAATAGGTACACTGACAGCTCCTGTTGTGGGATCTTCACTGATGCCTCCGTGGATCAATTTTGTTTGAATGTGCATGTTTCTTTCCTCCTATAAGTAAATGTTTTTTGATAAATAGCGGTCTGCTGCGTCTGGAAAAATCGTAACGACACGATGACCAGGTGGTAAACGACGAATTTCTCTTAATGCTGCTGCAAAAGCCGCACCACTCGAACTTCCAACTAATAGTCCTTGTTCTCGTGCTAACTGCCTAGTATAGTTAAACCCTTCTACATCAGAGATTGTCTCGATCTGATTGATTGAAAGGGGAGAAAGAAACGGCGGAATGAATTCTACACCGATACCCTCAATTTCGTGAGGGGCTGGATCACCACCATTTAACACAGAGCCCTCTGGTTCTACACCGATTATTCGAATGTCGGGATATTTTTCTTTCAAAAAGGTAGAAGTTCCAGCAAAGGTTCCACCACTCCCAATTCCTGCTACAAAACTATGGATATTTTCTTTGATTTCATGAAAGATTTCTGGCCCTAACGTATGATAGTAAGCAGCAGGATTATCTTTATTTTCAAATTGAAGAGGCAGATAGCTGTTTGATATCTCCTCTGCAAGTTTTTTACTTTTGCTGATGGCACCGATGATTCCTTGCTCACTAGGAGAATGGATGATCTTTGCTCCCAATGCTTTCATCAATTGTTGTTTTTCTAAGCTAAACTTCTCTGGAACAACAAAAACCGTTCTTAATTTGTATGTGAGTGCGGCCAGAGCGATCCCAATTCCTGTATTTCCGGCAGTTGGTTCGATGATCGTCGTTTTTTCATTGATTTTTCCTTGGGCAAATCCTTCTTTGATCAAATAACTGCCCAATCTATCTTTGATACTTCCTCCAGGATTTAAATATTCTAGTTTTGCATAAATAGCAGAACCTTTAGGCATAGAATAGTGCTGATTGTCAAAGCGATAAAGCGGTGTGGAACCAATAGCTTCTGTAATTGTCGAGATAATCATGTGGGCCTCCTAAAAAAGATAATAAAAAAAGGAGCTGACTATTAAATCAGCTCCTTGAAAGACATAGAGAAAAATTGAGTAGATAAAAAGATAAGTTACCTGGTACTCATTCTATGAAGGGCAATTAATAGACATGACAAATAGTATGCTGCTTTTATGCACCATACAACAGCAACGATTCAATTGTTTTTGGTTGCTGACTGTCATGTGTATCCCTCCAAGTAAAATTTTTATTAACGATAGCATGAAAAAAAATAAAAGTCAAAGGCTTGAAAGAAAAAAATATTTCGATAGCATCGTTTACCCGTGTTTATTTTTCTGACAAATAGGCATGAGACCTTAAAAGATAGAGAATACTCTAGTTTTCTGGCCGGTTGTCTGATACAATAAAGTTGATTATGATAAAGAAAAGAAGGAGCAAAAATAATGATCTCAGCAAGTGATTTAAGAGCCGGTATGACTTTCGTACAAGACGGCAAACTGATTAAAGTTCTGGATGCAAGCCACCATAAACCTGGTAAAGGAAATACAGTTATGCGTATGAAACTGAAAGATGTCCGTTCAGGTGCAACATACGACACAACGTTCAGACCAGAAGAAAAATTTGAAAAAGCACATATCGACACAAAACCTGTACAATATTTGTACACGATGGATGATACAGCTTTCTTCATGGATTTGGAAACATATGAGCAATATGAAATTCCTGTAGAAACAGTAGAAGAAGAAATGAAATATATCCTAGAAAACATGGAAGTAAAAATCCAATTTTTCGGTAGCGAAGTCATCGGCGTTCAATTACCAACAACTGTCGTATTACGTGTTGTGGAAACACAACCTTCCATCAAAGGTGCAACAGTCACTGGTTCAGGTAAGCCAGCGACAATGGAAACTGGCTTAGTAGTCAATGTTCCTGACTTCATCGAAACAGATGAATTGTTGGAAATCAATACAGCAGAAGGTTCTTATGTAAAACGTGCGTCAAAATAATTCGCTAACGGATTGATAAGAATTTGAAAACAGAGCTTGACCTCTTGAAAGGCAGATCATCGGATCTGCCTTTCAAGAGGTTTTTTGTGGAATCAGCAAATTGAAAAATAAAAAAGTATTTGATTTTATTTATATTTTGAAAGATGAATGGCAAAAGCTAGAGAAAGAAGAAACTGCACTTATTTATGAAGAAATTGAAATGATTCATAAAATTGAAAATATCCGAACTATTCCGAACTATATTGAAGCGAAAATATTTTTTCATCACTAAATAGTGTTGAATTTATGTTTTTATGTATAAATAGCTTCTAATAGTTCGGGTATTTTGTTTTTATAACCATTTTTATTCTTATTTTTAAAAAAATATTTCGAAATATACTAGACAATTCAGAAAATTTTGTTTAATATTATTCCAATAAAATTCAAATCTTTATCAAATGAAATTCCAATAAAAACGGAAAAAAAGTGAAAAGAGGAATGAAAAAATGACAGAATTGATAATTGGCGGAGTCACAGCAAGCACATTGGCAGAAAAGTATAAGACACCTCTGTATGTGTATGATGAAGAAAAGATGAGACAAACGATGCTGTCATTCAAGCGAGGCTTTGTATCGAAACGTTTTGATACAAAAGTGCTTTACGCCTCTAAAGCATTCCAAACGATTGAGATGCTGCATTTAGTTCGTGAATATGGATTCGGGCTAGATGTTGTCAGTGGTGGGGAAATCTATACCGCTTTGCAAGCTGATTTTCCTAGAGATACTATCTACTTCCATGGTAACAACAAGACGCCAGAGGAACTGATCTATGCACTTGAAAATGATTTGTTGCATATTGTTGCCGATAATTTGATGGAAGTTGAATTATTAGCAGAATTAAGCCAACGCTATTTAAAAAAAATCTGTATCATGCTTCGGTTGAATGTCGGAGTAGAAGCACATACTCATGAATATATCGTCACTGCGCATATTGATTCAAAATTCGGCATGAGCTATGAAAGTAAAGAGTGCCAACAAGCCCTTCAGTTGATAAAAGAAAGCAGCTATCTAGAGTTAGAAGGATTTCATGCTCATATCGGGTCACAAATTTTTGATGTTACTGCTTGGTTAGCTGAAATCGACAAATTGACGAATTACTTAACCGATTTTGACCAACCTCTTTCCTTGAATCTTGGCGGAGGGTTTGGGATTCGTTATACACAAAATGATCAGCCGATCCCAGTCGAAGAGGCACTAAAAAAACTGATTGAATATACGGAAGAAGCTTTGGAAAAACGAAAACTGACCATTCGTCAATTACTGATCGAACCGGGTAGAAGTATTGTTGGAGAAGCTGGTACAACACTATACACGATTGGTTTCATCAAAAAGACACCACATAAAAAATATTACTTTGTAGATGGCGGGATGACAGATAATATCCGTCCAGCTCTGTATCAGGCAGAATACGATTGTGATTTAGCAGCAAAACTGTCGGAAGAAAAAACAGAGAAAGTGACGATTGCAGGAAAAATGTGTGAATCAGGCGATGTGGTAATTAAAGAAGCTTATTTGCCGAAAGCAGAATCGGGTGATCTTTTAGCTGTTTATTCCACGGGAGCTTATGGATACTCGATGAGCAGCAACTACAATCGAGCGACACGACCAGCAGTTGTTTTTGTCAATAATGGCCAATCAAGACTGATTGTTCGCAGACAAGCATTTTCTGATCTACTAAGGGGGGAAGTTTCTTATGATCCTTCATAAATATAATGGCTGTGGAAATGATTTTATCTTATTAGATTACACAGAGGATACGGATTATAGTCAATTAGCTGCTTCTTTATGTGCAAAAGAAAAATATGACACAGACGGATTGATCGCCGTAAAAACCGATCCGTTGGAAATGATCTATTACAACAAAGATGGCAGTCGCGCGCCGATGTGCGGAAATGGCATTCGCTGTTTTGCTCGATACGTAAATGATCAGAACATGATGAATGAACAGGAATTCAACGTAGAGACATTAGCAGGCACAAGAAAAATTACGGTGTTGGATCCCTCACCTTTTTATTGCAGCGTAGATATGGGAGTGCCAGATGATTCTCCGGAAAAAATCAAAGCTAATCAAACTTATCCAATAAAAAACCAGGAAATAGAGATCAATGGTGACAAAGTAACGATCACTAGTTTATTTTTAGGAACGATTCATACCGTTGTTTTTGTTGAAAATGCGCGTGAGGAAGTCTGGAGAAAAAGAGGTGAACTGATCTGTCATCATCCTTTGTTCAAAGAAAAAACCAATGTCAACTTTGTAGAAGTAGTCAATGAACAAGAATTGATCGTCCGTACCTATGAAAGAGGAGTAGGTTGGACACTTGCTTGCGGTACAGGTTGCTGTGCCTCTTATGTGGTTGCTAAGGAAACTGGGAAAATTTCAGCAGATCAGGTAGTTGTTCACTTGGAACAAGGAGACTTGATGATCTCTGGTGAGGATACGATACAAATGGCTGGCCCAGCAGTTCATGAATGGACAAGAATATTGGAGGAATGAAGATGATAAAAGGTTCGATCGTGGCGCTGATCACGCCGATGAATGAAGAGGGATCAGTAGATTATGCTGGTTTGGAAAAATTGATCCAATTCCATTTAGATGAACAAACAGACGGATTATTAGTTTTAGGTACAACAGGAGAATCTTCTACGCTCACACAATCTGAGGAGGAGCAGATCCTTCAACTGACAGTAAAGAAAGTGGCTGGCCGTGTGCCGGTGATTGCAGGAGCTGGAACGAATAATACAAAAGAAACGATTGAAAAAGCGAAGCATTTTGCTTCTTTGGGGGCAGACGCACTTTTGGTCATCACCCCTTACTACAACAAAACAAGTGACGCAGGACTAGCTGCTCATTTTACAGCAATTGCAGAAGCCTCACCGATTCCGCTTATTTTGTATAATGTTCCTTCTAGAACAGGCATGTCGATTCCAATTCATGTATTAGTAAATTTAGCAGAACATCCTAATATCATTGGTTTGAAAGAAGCCTCAGGAGATATGGCTTATGTGATGGATGCCGCTCGGTTGATTGGAGAAGAATTCTTCCTTTACAGTGGAAATGATGATTTGATCCTACCAGTAATGAGTGTAGGAGGAAGCGGTGTAATAAGTGTATGGGCGAATATCCAACCTAAAATAGTCCATGAATTAGTAAAAGATACGCAGGACGGAAGATGGCAGCAAGCAAAAGAAAAGCAATTAAATGCACTTGAACTGATCCATGCCTTGTTCAGTGAGACCAATCCTATTCCTGTCAAAGCAGCCATGTCATTATTAGACTTACCTTCCGGACCTCTACGCCTGCCTTTAGTTTCTCTTTCAAAAGAGAAAAAGAAACAATTAGCTCAGCTTTTGTTAAAAGAAAGGACGGTTGAAAAATGAAAATCGGATTGATTGGCAGTGGACAGATGGGAAATAGAGTCGAAGAAGTTGCACAAGAAAGAGGAGATACGGTCCTTCTTTTACGGACGGCACCTAAAGAAGCAACTACGCTTGCTTTTACGGAACTGCCAGAACTGCTTATTGATTTTTCTCATCCAGATAATTTAGAGATGATCCTTTCGTATAGCTTGTCTTATCAACTTCCGTTAGTCATTGGCACGACAGGTTATACACAATCACAGTTCCAAGAAATAAAAGAACATGCCAAACATGTACCTGTGATGTATAGTGCTAATTTTTCGTTCGGCATCATGGTGATGAATCAACTAATCAAGCAAGCAGCTGCAATGTTGCAAGGCTGGCAGATCGAACTGATTGAAAAACATCATAGTCGTAAAAAAGATGCACCATCTGGTACTGCAAATATGCTGCTTCAAACAATCCAAGAAGTGCAAAAGCTGCAGCCCGTATACAACTGGCAAGGGAAAAAAAGAGAAGAAAACCAAATTGGTGTACACAGTATTCGTGCAGGTTCTTTACCTGGTGAACATGATGTATTGTTTGCTGCTACTGATGAAATATTTACGATCAAACATGAATCTTTTTCTAATCGAATCTTTGCTGCAGGCGCAGTAGAAGCAGCGGACTGGTTGAAAGATCAGTCACCAGGTTATTACAAATTAGAAGATTTATTAATGGACAAAGGGGTGTAAAAAACGTGGAAGCTCAAGAAATCATCCGCTACATTCAAACGGCATCTAAAAAGACGCCTGTGAAAGTCTATCTGAATGTAACCGAGCCAATCGAATTTAAAGAAAGTAAAGTTTTTGGTGAAGGAAGCAGCTTCGTTGTTTTTGGTGACTATGAGACGATTGCTCCGGTTTTAGAAGCTGAATCAGAAAAAATCATTGAAATCGAAATCGAAACTGCTGCAAGATACAGCGCAGTTCCTTTGCTAGATATTAAAAAAATTAATGCTCGTATCGAACCAGGTGCTATTATCAGAGATCAAGTGTCAATCGGCAACAATGCCGTGATCATGATGGGAGCGATTATCAATATTGGTGCAGTAATCGGTGAAAACACGATGATTGATATGGGTGCTGTCTTAGGTGGACGAGCGACAGTGGGCAAAAACTGCCATATTGGTGCAGGAGCTGTCTTAGCAGGTGTGATCGAACCAGCATCGGCCAAACCGGTTATCGTAGAAGACGGCGTACTGGTAGGTGCGAATGCAGTGATTGTTGAAGGTGTCCATATCGGAAAAGATGCAGTCGTGGCAGCAGGAGCAGTGGTTTTAGAAGATGTGGCAGCAGGCACTGTTGTCGGTGGAATACCTGCACGTGTATTAAAAATAAGTGATGATCAGACAAAAGAAAATACAGCATTGATTGCTGCGTTACGCGAATTATAGAGGAGATGGAGAAAAATGCGCGAAATAGATACCTGTATTGTGGGGGCAACCGGATTAGTCGGCCAAACGATGCTCAAAGTGTTAGAAGAATATGATTTTCCAGTAGGACGATTGAAATTATTAGCTTCAAAACGTTCAGCCGGTAAAGTTTGTGTATTCAAGAAAAAGAAACACACTGTACAGGAATTGACAGAAACTTCATTTGAAGGATATGATTTAGCGCTATTTTCTGCAGGTGCTTCTGTATCCAAAGAGTTTGCGCCAATCGCACGAAGTCAGGGACTATTTGTCATAGATAATTCCTCAGCATGGCGGGAAGATTCGGATATTCCATTAATCGTTCCAGAGGTCAATCTGGAAGACTATACATTGAATCGGCTGATTGCAAATCCAAATTGTTCAACCATTCAAGCGGTACTTCCACTTAAAGCTTTACAAGAAGCCTTTGGTATCCAGCGAGTCAATTATTCGACCTATCAAGCAGTTTCTGGTTCCGGGCAAAAAGGCATTGAAGATCTTCATCGTACGCAAAATGACGAGGAACCAGTTTTGTATCCTTATAATATTAGCCAAACGGTGATTCCGGAAATCGATCAGCCTTTGGAAAATGGGTATACAAAAGAAGAACAGAAAATGATAAATGAGACCCGTAAGATTCTGCATCAGCCTGCTTTGCCAGTATCAGCAACCTGCGTACGTGTGCCAATCGAAAATGGACATGGAGTCTCTGTGGCAGTTCAACTGCAAAAAGAGTTTACGACGGAAGAAATTAGAGAGTGTCTCAGCCAGTTTCCAGGGATTCAATTAGAAGATGATCTAGCAGCACATAAATATCCGACGAGCATTCTTGCTAGAGGAACAGATATGGTTTATGTTGGGAGGATCAGAAAAGACACTTCTTTAGAGAACGGATTGTTGTTCTATACGACTGCCGATAACATACGCAAAGGAGCCGCTGCGAATGCCGTACAGATTGCTGCAGCTTTAATGCAGAAAATAGCGGAGGTGGCAAGATGAGTAATACGCTGAAAGTAGCGAAATTCGGCGGAACATCGATGTCTCATGAAGAACAATTCAAAAAAGTCCGTACAATTGTTCTTTCAGATCCCAATCGCCAAGTGATCGTTGTTTCTGCTTTAGGCAAACGTACGTCAGATGATGACAAAGTAACAGACTTACTTTATTTGATTTATGCTTACCTTCAGCATCATGTTGATTGGACACCCCTTTGGAAAAGGATTTGTGATCGTTTCATTCAAGTAAGAGATGTTCTTGCCCTGCAGTTACCTATTGAAGATGAACTAGCACGCATACAGAAACAACTGGAAGACGAAAAGATAACTGAAGATTATTTAGTAAGTAGAGGTGAATATCTGACTGCTCAACTGATGGCTGAGTATCTTGGTTACCAGTTTATTGACGCAAAAGACCTGATTTTCTTTGACTATGATGGGAAAATCGATCAGGAAAAAACAGCACAGGAAATCACAAAAGCATTTAAAAGATATCCGAAAATGGTTGTTCCAGGGTTTTACGGGGCGAACCCTGCAGGAAAAGAAAAATTATTGGGCCGTGGGGGAAGCGACATTACCGGCGCGATACTGGCGAAGATGTTGCAAGCGGAAAGTTATGAGAATTGGACGGATGTTTCAGGAATCATGATGGCTGATCCGCGAATCATCGATCATCCTAAAATCATCGAGGAAATCTCTTTTAGAGAACTGAGAGAGATGGCTTATATGGGGGCTAACGTTCTTCATGAAGCAGCTGTTTTCCCAGTTCAAGAGGCTGATATCCCCATCCAAATAAAAAATACCAATGATCCTTTCGCTCAAGGGACAAAAATATCGAATCACGAAATAGAAAAGGAAAATGGACTGACAGGAATAGCTGGACGCAAGGATTTTCTTTCCATCACTTTATTCAAACGTCATATGTCCGATGAAATCGGGTTTATCTGGAAAGCAATGAGCATTTTTGCTAAACATGAGATATCAATCGAACATATTCCTTCAGGGATCGACAATATCGGAGTGATCGTCTCAGCAGAAGCGATTGCCGATAAATTATTTCTCATCACGAAAGAATTAAAAGAAACACTTGGCGTGGAAGAAATCGTCGTGATTGAAGACTTAGCTTTGATCTCTGTCGTTGGCGGACCGCATAAAGAATTGATCGGTTTATCTGGAAAAGTGTTATCGATATTGAACAAATTAGAAATTCGCACATCGATCTTATCACAAGGAGCACAGGAGTTGAATCTGATCATCGGTGTACCGAATAATCAATATGAAACAGTAGTGAAGGGTATCTATGAAGGGATGGTGAATACGGATGCTGAAAGAATATCGAATGGCACTCCATCAAATTCCTGAAATCGGATTTCATGAATTCAAGACAAAAAAATATTTATATGAACAAGTAAAAAACAGCGGGGCCGTTATCCATGAAATCGGCGAAACAGGACTACTCCTTTATTTTGATAATCAACAAGAAGAAACGATTGCTTTTCGAACAGATATCGATGCACTGCCAGTCAAAGAAGAAACGAATCTCTCTTTTGCTTCTAAGCATGAAGGGTATATGCATGCATGTGGTCATGACGGACATATGGCGATGCTTTTAGGGTTGACTGACTTTATAACTAAACACATTGAGGATCTTATTTATAATGTAGTACTGATCTATCAGCCATCAGAAGAAATTTCCGGTGGCGCACAAAGCGTTATTCAGTCAGGATTGTTGGATAAATATGAAGTACAAGCAATATTTGGCTTTCATCTATGGCCTGGACTAGCTAAGGGAGAAGTTTTCTCTCGACCAGGACCTTTGATGGCACAAAGCAGTGAAACAGACATTATCATTAAAGGCCAGTCTGCACATATTGCTTCTAGTGAAAAAGGAATCGATAGTCTGGAGGCAGCTGTACGATTTTTGAAGAATGTTTATGATTTTGACCGGCAATTACCGGCAGAGTGGAATCATCTAATGAAATTTGGCCAAATCCAAGGTGGAACGATCCGAAATGTTTTAGCTGGAGAAGTTATTGTATCCGGAAGTATCCGTTCTTACAGTTCAGATATGCAAAATTATTTGAAGAGGGGATTAGACCATTTAGCAGAACAGTTTCACTCTACAGCTACTATTTCTTTTCACTATAATGACGGCTATCCAGCTGTAATCAACCATAGAGGCTTATATGCAGCACTGCTAGATTCAAACAAACTACATGAATTAGATGCTCCAGTTCTTCAAGCCGAAGATTTTGGCATATATACGCAACAATATCCATGTGTATTTTTCTTTTTAGGTGTCGGTGATACCCCTGCTTTACATGATCCGACGTTCGATTTTGATATGGATGTTTTAGAAAATGGTGTAGAATGGTACAAAACGATTCTTTTTACAGAAAATCTTCTTGTAAAAATCGATAGCAGTTCAAAAGAGGAGCGAGTAAATAATGATGAATTTATCCAATCGATTTAGTCCCAGGCTTTCTAGAATAGAAGTATCAAAAATACGACAATTCGATCAGCAAATATCTTCGATACCAGATGTGATCAAACTCACCCTGGGAGAACCGGATTTTCCAACTCCCGAGCATGTCAAACAAGCCGGAATAGCAGCGATTGAAGAAGACTTTTCTCACTATACCGGAATGAGAGGACTGGAGGAACTGCGGGAAGCTGCTTGTATGTTTCAGCAGCAGCGTTATGGACTAACTTATGATCCGCAAACGGAAGTTTTGACGACGGTTGGTGCAACGGAAGCGATTGCCTCTGCATTGTTATCTGTTTTGGAAGAAGGAGACAAGGTTCTTATTCCAGCGCCTGCTTATTCAGGATATCAGCCATTAGTGGAACTAGCTGGTGCTGAATTGATCCCGATAGATACTTCTGACACAGGGTTTGTCTGTCAGCCGGAACAATTTGAACGAGCATTTGAACAATATGGATCAGCTGTCAAAGCAGTCATTTTAAACTATCCTAACAATCCTACTGGGACGACATTGTCTGCAAAACAATTGAAAGCAATCGCTGAGGTTTTAAAAAAATATCCGGTATTTGTTATAAGTGATGAAGTATATGCTGAATTGACTTATAGTGGAACGCATATGTCCATAGCTACTTATCTTCCAGAACAAACAATCGTGATAAGCGGGTTATCCAAGTCACATGCGATGACTGGTTGGCGAGTGGGCTTTATTTTTGCTCAAAAAGCCCTTATTGACGAACTAATTAAAGTCCATCAATATCTGGTGACTGCCGCTACAACGATGGCGCAAAAAGCTGCGGCTGAAGCGCTAATAAATGGGGTGAAAGATAGCGAGAATATGAAAGAGCAATATCAAACACGAAGAGACTATCTGGTCCAGCAATTGGCGCCTTTAGGATTTGAAGTGACCCAGCCAAACGGTGCATTTTACTTGTTTTGCAAACTCCCAGCTGCCATTCAAACTGACTCTTGGCAGTTTTGTGTAGAATTAGCGGAACAGGCAAAAGTTGCGTGTATCCCAGGAATTGCATTTGGCCCAGAAGGAGAAGGTTATATCCGGATTTCTTATGCTAGCAGCATGGAAAAATTACATGAGGCCTGCAAACGGATCAAAGACTTTTTAACAGAACAGTGATTCATAGATTTTATCAAAAAAAACAATCGTTAATTTTGCGGTATATTCTGCAAGGAGACGATTGTTTTTTAAATTTAGTTCAAATGAACGCGTTTCTTTTGATTCATAACTAATGTAATGTTAAGTTTAAATTGTTTAGAATGATTTTAAAAGAATATTCAAGGAGGTTTCATCAATGGAAAAAATCAAAGTTGTCATTGTAGGTGCATCTCATGGAGGGCATCAATCGATCTTGGAACTATTGACACGATACGGTGAAAATGTAGATATCACGCTATTTGAAGCAGGAGACTATATTTCCTTCATGTCATGTGGTATGGAGCTGTATTTAGAAGACAAGGTAACAGATGTAAATGATGTACGTAATTTCAGACCAGAAAACTTTCCGCAATCCAATGTTCATATTTTAAATAATCACGAAGTAAAAACGATCGATGCCGATAAAAAAACAGTAACGGTTACTAGCGCATCAGATAACGAAACAAAAGAATATCCTTATGACAAATTGATTTTGAGTTCTGGTGTCAAACCAAACAATCTGCCAGTACCAGGAGCAGATCTAGAAAATGTCTACTTGATGCGTGGATACAATTGGGCAACCAAAATCAAAGAAAAATTAAATGATCCGGCTATTAAAAAAATCGCTGTCGTAGGTGCGGGTTACATTGGGATCGAAGCAGCAGAAGCAAGCCGAAAAGCTGGGAAAGAAGTCGTATTGCTTGATGTGATCGATAGACCTTTAGGCACTTATTTAGATGCTGAGATGACAGATATTTTAGAACAACACCTAAATGAAAACGGTATTGAAGTTTTGACAAATGCAAAAATCGAAGCTTTTACTGGTAACGGAAAAGTTGAGGCAATCAAAACAAGTGAAAAAGAAATCCCAGCAGATCTAGTCATTCAAGCTGCCGGTGTGAAGGCAAATACAGAATGGTTAAAAGGGATCGTCGACTTAGATGAACGTGGCTGGATCCAAACAAATGAATACTTGCAAACGAATCTTCCAGATGTGTATGCAGTAGGAGATGCTACACTTGCTTATTCTATCCCAGCACGCAAAAAAATGCCGATCGCTTTAGCGACTGTTGCACGTAGAGAAGCACGTTATGTAGTAAAACATCTTTTTGAAGAAGTACCAAACAAACCGTTCGGCGGAGTCGTAGGTTCCTCTGCATTAAGTGTCTTTGACTATCATTTTGCAGCAAGCGGATTGAATAGCTTTACAGCAGCAAAAGCAGGAGTAGATGTACGAGTGTCTTATTATGAAGATACGTTAAGACCAAAATATGTACCAGAAGAACAAGGAAATCCAAAAGTGTCCATCCAATTATTCTCGGATCCAATGACCCATCAATTGCTAGGAGGAGCAGTATTATCTACCTATGATGTTACAGGTCAAGGAAATGTATTGGCACTAGCGATCCAAAACAAACTGACTTTAGAAGAACTAGCAGAAGCTGACTTCTTCTTCCAGCCAGGCTTTGACCGACAATGGAGCATGTTGAATCTAGCCGCTCAACAAGCGTTAGGAGAAGAACCATTTGTAGAATAAGAAAACGAAATATTTGAAAAGAGGTTGTGAAAAAGCTGCCTTGCATCAAGTAATAAGAACAGCCAAGTAAAAACAGCTTCTTATGTTTTTAACTTGGCTGGACTTATTACCGCAGATGCAAGCTTTTGAACACCGTTTATTTTCAAAAAAGGGACTGTGACACGATTTGTGTACCGACCCCCAAAAGTTAGACCAAAAAATCTAACTTTTGGAGGTCGGTATTTTTTATGGTTAAATATACTTTTGAACTTAAATTAAAGATCGTTCATGATTATTTGGATGGCAAAGGCGATTGGACCGTAAAAATCCAGATCAAGAGATTGAAGCGGAAATGCTTAAAATTCGGGAGAAGCACAAGGATTATGGCTGTTTACGGATGACCAATGAACTAAGAAACCGCGGTTTCTCTATCAATAAAAAGAAAGTTCAGCGCTTGATCAAGAAGCTAGGAATAAAAGTAACGGCATACACGCGTAAATCACGTCGCTACAATTCTTATCGAGGAAAAGTTGGAGCAGTAGCCAAAAATCGGATCCATCGTCGTTTCTACACCAGTATCTGCCATCAGAAAATCACGACGGATACAACTGAATTTAAATACCATGAAGTGGATGCCAAAGGCATTATCCGTCAAAAGAAATTGTATCTAGATCCTTTTATGGATATGTTCAATAGTGAGATTTTATCCTATCGTATCTCTGAAAAGCCCAATGCATTAGCGGTAATGGAAGGTTTGGAGGAAGCTATCCAGACCACTAACGATTGTCCCTATCGTCGTACGTTTCACTCAGATCAAGGTTGGGCGTATCAAATGAAAGCTTATAGAAACAAATTGAAGGAGTACAAAATCTTTCAAAGCATGTCTCGGAAAGGGAACTGCTTAGATAATTCACTTATGGAGAATTTTTTTGGCTTATTAAAACAAGAGATTTTTCACGGGAAAGTTTATAACTGTTTCGAGGAATTAAAATCAGCCATCGATAGCTATATCTATTACTACAATAATGAACGGATAAAACAGAAATTAAACTGGCAAAGTCTCGTCCAATTTCGTAAAACAACCGTAACGGTTGTGTAAAAATATCATTTTAGAGCATGAAAAAAAGGAGTGGATTTCTCCACTCCAAAAAAGTCTAACTTTTGGGGGTCACTACAGTGTCACAGTCCTTTTTTTAGTAAAAGGATACATTTCTTCCTTGTATATTCCATGCGTGTTCGTGAGAAAGCATATATAATTTAATTAACAGATAGTTAGGGGGAGAAAAAATGATTTTTTCAATTACAATGAAACTGGTATTCGGGTTGATCGGTTTATTATTAGTGGTACGTTTGCTTGGGAAGAAATCCATGTCAGAAATCACACCGTTTGATTTAGTCTATACGCTTGTTTTAGGTGGGATCTTAGAAGAATCAACCTATGATGACAATGTCCATGTAGGGCATGTCCTATTTGCCATTGCGCTTTGGGCAGTAATGATTTATGGTATCGAACGTATCGTCCAAAGAAATGAAAAGGTCAATCGTTGGGTCAAAGGCGAGCCATCTGTTCTAATCAAAGACGGCGTCATCAACATGACAGAGTTGACAAATAACCATATCGAGATGGAGCAGTTGCGAGCAATCTTAAGACAGCAGGAATGCTTTTCTCTTGAAAATGCCAAACATGTTATCCTAGAGAATGCCGGTCAAATGAGTGTATTGAAAAAATCAGATGAAGACAAAGCTTTATCGATCCTGCTTGTAGATGAAGGGCAAATTCAGCATAAAGTGCTTCAGTCCAATCAATTGACTGAATCATGGCTTATGGAGAACTTGAAGAAAGAAGGCTATGCAGATGTAAAACAGCTGATTTATGTTGAATGGTCAGAAGAAAAAGGGCTCTACATACTAAATAAAGAAGACGTCATGCATGAATCTTACCGAATAGATGGATAGACAGAGGTTGTGAAATCAGCGCCTTGGATTGTTACTCAAAACTAAGCGACTTTTTCACAACCTCTGATATCTAATATACGTTGTTCCAGAAGTTGCTTCTTCGAAAAATAAGCCAAAATTCCACAAAAATTTAAGAAGCAATTTTCGAAAAATCCTTTCTTATTTTTTGAAGTTGATCACTTCTGTCACAACCTCTCATGTCACAAACCATTTTTTTGTTTCCTTTAACTCAATATACCGTACGTCTTCCCACAATATCGGCTGATGGTCAATCATAAAGTAATCTTCATAGGCTTCACCAATGAAGTGCCCTTCGACCTCATCCAAGAGTCTTCCAAATTCATCTTTTAAATTGAGCTGAATGATTACTGCTTTACGAGATAAAAAGGCTTCTGTCAGTATACTATCGATTTCTTGCAATGTCATTTGTTGTTTAGGAAGAGGCTGTTTGCGTGCTTCTTCTTCATTTTTTTTGATACCGTTGACTAGTTCTTCCATCGCAAAAGCAGTCCCCCATTTTAATCCAAATGGCCGATCTCGATACTCGTTATAGTCAATGAATTTTTTTGCTGTCCGTCTCATCTTTTCCACCTTCTAATCCACTCATACCACCTGCATGCCCGCCAACGAGAGAACTACGTGCGATGGCGCGTCCTCCTTGCAAGAGACTATGCGCATGGATGATTGATTGAAAGCCGTATTTTTTTCTAATCGTATCGACAACAAAATCAACTTTCGCTTCATTTATCTGCTTTTCAGGATCTTCAAAAAGGTTAAGCTGTAAACCTGTCGCGTATACGAGGTCGGAACAGTTCACGCCTACACGCCGAATATCCTGGTAGTGGTAATGCTGGTGGAAAATGGTCAATAAAGCATCTGCTAGATCTCTGCTAGCATTTGTCGCTTCGATTTTCATTTGCTGGTGAAACCCGGTCTTGCCATTTGGATCAAGATAGCCTAAAGAGTATCCTACCCATAAGCTGACTACTTGTGTTTTTGCTGCAGATCGTCTCAAGCGAGTGCCGACTTGATCGGCCATTTCTTTGATAACGATCTCGATTTCTTCTCGTCTTGTATAATCTCTATCTAGGATTTGACTATTTCCGATACTTTTTGATTTTGGTGTATATTCTTGTCCCAAAAAACTTCGATCGATCCCCCAAGCATGGGCATAAAGCTGAGTACCGATGACCCCTAGCTTGCTTTTCAAGTGATAATAATCCGCGTGAGCTAAATCATAAACAGAATGTATACCCATTTGTTTCAGACGTTTTGCTGTTCGTTTGCCGATTCCCCAAAAGTCAGTGATATCTGAGATTTTCCATAACTTTTCTGGTACATCTTCATAACGCCATTCAGCAAACATTTGCTTTCCGTCTTTTGAGCCATTGTCTAAGGCTAGTTTAGCAAGTAGCGGGTTATCGCCAATTCCTATAGTCGTGTAGATTCCGGTCTGCTTAAACACATCTTTATGGATCAGTTTAGCCATGTCGTACGCATTTGTTTTACCAAAGAGTGCCATGCTATTTGTTACATCAAGGAAGCTTTCATCGACGGAATAGACATGATGGTTCGCTTCGTCTGCATATTTTTTATAGATAGAATTGATTTCTCTGTTCTTTTCCATATAATAGGCCATCCTTGGGGCAACAATATATAAATCACTTGGATAGGGGAAGGGAAGATCTCTGGCACGGCTGATATTGGTGATGCCGTAAGCTTTTTTTGCTGCAGGACTGGAAGCCAAGATTAATCCGCTACCCCGTGTTTCTGTCGAATCGGACGGATAGGACATGACTACTAATTTAGTTGTAAGGGGATCAAGATCCTTTTCAACGCACTCTACGGAGGCGTAAAAAGATTTGCAGTCAATACATAAAATATCTCTTGAAGGTTCTTTTTCATAAACAAATACCGGATTTTGATTCGCCCACATAACAATCACCTCTTCAACACAATTAGAACACATGTTCTCTTTCCGTGTCAATAAAAAACAGCAATTTTCAAATACGAGCAAAAGGCTCACATTTGGAAATTGCTGAGAGGTTATTTTTATCTATTTGTTTTTAGCTGAGATCGTTGATTTTTTTATCAAACATGAACAGCTTCTGGATCGATCTTTGTTGTCCCATTTCCAATGTGTGCAACATAAAATTCCGGAGCATAGCCGACAACTTTCATGTATTCATCATAGACATTGTTTTTGAAGGCAGGTATATTTTCTTCTTTGACAAGAGCAATCGCACAGCCACCAAATCCAGCTCCTGTCATTCGTGCACCTAAGACACCTTCTTGTTTTTGAGCAGCATCTACTAGTGTATCTAATTCGATCCCAGTTACTTCATAATCATAGCGAAGAGAGTGGTGAGAATCATTTAACAGTTGACCAAATGCTTCTAAGTTCCCAGCTTCTAATTCAGCTTTTGCCTTCAAAGTCCGCTGATTTTCAGAAACGGCATGGCGAGCTCTGCGTATCAATGTATCATCGCCGATTTGGTCAATAGTTGATTCAAATTCTTCTTCATCTAAGTCTCCTAAAGAAGAGATAGGCAAAGTTTTTTGCAAACGTGCCAAGGCTTCTTCGCATTCGCTGCGACGTTCATTGTATTTTGAATCTGCCAATTCCCGCCGCTTATTCGTATTCATGATGACGATTGCATAACCATCTAGTTTCACTGGGACCATTTCGTATTTCAGCGTATTTGTATCTAATAAGATTGCATGATCTAGCTCACCGAAGCCGATGGCAAACTGATCCATGATACCTGAATTGACACCGATGAATTCATTTTCTACTTTTTTACCTGTTTGGACTAGTTCCAAGCGATCTGTTTTTAAATCAAACAGATCTTCTAATACAACACCTACCAATAATTCTAATGAAGCGCTACTGGAAAGTCCTGCACCATTAGGGATTGTTCCTTCCACTAACAACTCAAACCCATGATCGATTGAGTGTCCAGCTTCTTTTAATTTAAGGACCATTCCTTTTACGTAATTTGCCCAGTTTGCTTTTTTATCATATTCTAGCTCATCTAAAGTAAAACTAATGACACCGATATCGTCAAAGTTTGTGGAATAAACTAATATTTTATTATCGTCTCGAGGTGCTGCTACACCTTGCGTTCCATAAGTGATGGAAGCGGGGAAGACATGGCCTCCATTGTAATCTGTGTGTTCACCAATCAAATTGATGCGTCCTGGTGAGAAGTATTGTGTAGTTTTTTTAGGTCCGAATGTTTCGGCAAATTTTGTGTTTAAGCTTCTTTTGATTTCCATGATGAGTTATTCCTTTCTTGTTTTGATTTTGAATTCTGTCACTGTTTCAAATACTGATCCGGCTTTTAAATGAATCGAACCAAATGCTGAGAAGCGCTCTGCACCTGGAGCTGTTTGAGTCTCAAATGTGATGCCACCATGATGTGCCAGTTTTCGGTTGCGCATTTCTGGTGTTTCTGTGCCGAAATTTGCAGTGAAAATAACCACACTAGAAGCATCTGTAGCAATATCTACTTGGATTCTTTTATCGGGGCTAGTCAAGCGAGCGGCTTCTTTATCCAAGCCGGTTTCTTTTAAGAAAAATGGATGATCGATTCCGTCAACAAGATTTTTTTGATCCAAATCACTAGCAAAAACGGACGCTAATTTTTTAGGTATTTGAAAATCGAAAGCACTTCCTGCAGCATTTTCTTTTACCCCTATAGGAATACTATCTGTTCGCAAAGGAGCATAAGCTTCGCTATTGAGCCAAAGCTCATGTTGATCGATTGACTGAGAAGCATCTCCCGTCAAGTTGAAGTAAACATGATTTGTCGGATTGAATAAAGTATCTTGGTCACTGGTGCCGCGAGAGGTCACTCGCCAGATATTATCTTGTGTCAAAGTATAGCGGATTTCCACATCCATTGTACCTGGAAAACCATGTTCTCCGTCGGGACTTGTAGTAGTAAAAATGACAGAAGCTTCATTTTCGCCATTCAAAATGACATAAGACCATTTTTTTAATTCAAATCCAGGAGCACCACCATGCAGATTATGTCCAGTTTTTGGATCTGTGGCTAATTGGTAAGTTTTTCCATTGAGAGAAAAGCGGCCATTTTCGATTCTCCCTGCGGTGCGACCGATAGAAGCACCGATATACGGATCTTTTTCGATATATTCTTCAGCGGTGTCAAATCCCAAAACTAATTCTCGATCATTTGATTTTAAACTGACGATTCTAGCACCTAAATCAGAGATAGAAAGTGCTAGCTTGTTTTTGTTCTCCAAGGTTATCAAGTGATAACCTTGGCCAAAATCTTTTTCTGTAATCTTCATTTTCAAGATCCTTTCTTAATGGGAAGGAACTACTGCATCGTGAAGTTCATCTTCCATTGTATCAGCTGGAGCCAATTTGTTTTCCAATTCCTCAACGATTTGTGCATGTTTTTTCTCTGTCAATGTAATCTTCCAAGCAAAAATAATAGCGGAGAAAATCATCAAAGCAGCAGGAGCATAGAATGCATAAGCTTTGAAAGTCGTTACGCCATGAGCAGTGATATCAGCAGCAGTAGCATTACCAGTCATCCCAGAAGCGATAGCGACAAACCCTACGATCCCGTTAGACAAAGCACCAGCGATTTTATCTAGTAAAGGGCGAATTGATAGAGTAACAGCTTCGTTACGGATACCATTTTTCCATTGACCATATTCAACAGAGTCTGTGATCGTCATCAAAGCGGATAAGAAAATTAATTGTTGAGGGAAGTAGAACAATACTAGCCCGATGATAACGATTGGCAAACTTGAACCTGCGATCGTAAAGAAAAAGTAAGAAGAAATCATCATTGCGATCCCTCCAAGGTAAACGTAGCGACGAGAGATGACGCGTGTAAGCATTGGGAATAGTGGAACAGCTACTAAACCAAGTAAGGCAGCAACTAGACCAACGATCCAAAATTCAGTTGGTTGGCCAAGTACATATTTGAAGAAGTAGAATAATACGGCAGTTGTTGCTACATTGGCAATCGCATAAGCGATATAAGCAAGGGCAAGCCACATCAACTGATCATTTTGAGCAACTGCTTTGAACACATCTTTGATCCCAGCTTTTTCATTTTGCTGACGGATCGCAGTATCGACTTCTTTTGTGCCCAAGGCAGTGATAATCGCAGTACCGCCTGAAATAACAGCAGCAATCACACCGAACCAGAACCAGCCTGAAGCGCCTTCAATATGTTTATGAGTAACAAGATAGGTAAAGAAAGTAACGATAGGGACAACGACTAGAGTAGTACCATTTGCACCTAGAGAAGAGCCGAAACGAGCAAACGTAGCAAATTTTTCACGTTCCTTTGTTTCCGTACTCAAAGCTGGAATCATTGACCAAAAAGCGATATCCTTAAATGAATAAAAACTATCCAATAAGATGAAAACGATTGCAAATAATATGATAAATAAAGTCGTATTATGAGTAGCTAAGCCAAAGAAATTGGTAAAGATTGCTACCAAGAGTACGGAACTAACAACGCCGCCGATAACTAACCATGGTTTGAATTTACCGTATTTTGTACGAGTATTATCGATGATGCCACCAATCAAAGGATCAAAAATAATTTCAACTAAGCGGATACCTACAACTAAGCTTGTAACTGTAGCAATCATTTTTGCATTCGTTGCCTTATCTGTTCCTGCGAACATCTGGCTTGTCACGAATACCATAAAATAAGTGCTTAATGTAACATAGAATGTGTCGTGTCCAAAAGCGCCTAAAGCGTAGGACACACGTTGGATCATTTTGCTTTTCATAATCTGTATTCCTCTCCTGTTCAATATATAATACTAAGTAAACCGGTTACAACGAATAACAAAGATCTTTTAATGACTTAAGCTTAACAAGAAATCGCTTTCTTTTTAATATATTTCTGTGACTTTTATTTAACTTTTTGTTGCATTATACTAAAGGAGTAAGGAGGGATAGACGTGGAGCAATCGATTTTTTTAAAAAAGGAACATCAACAAGTAGAAAAAGAATTGTATTTTGATTTTTGTGGTTTCTCTAAAACGATGCCGTTTCATTCTTTTGGTCCTGCTATTCGCAATGATTACATCCTGCATGTCGTGATGGAAGGCAAAGGATCTTATCATGTGAAAAATCAACAATTCCAATTGAAAAAAGGTGATCTGTTCTTGATTCGTCCAGGAGACTCGACGTTTTACTTATCAGATGGAGAAGATCCGTGGATGTATTGCTGGCTTTCATTTGGTGGGAGTGCTGCAGAAGAAATCATTCGGCAGTCGCTTTTCAGAGAAGACCAATACACGATGGTCTCTTCTGACATACAAAAATATATCGACATTATTTTAGAATGCATGAAAGATACGGAAGAAACCTTGGAAAATGAATTACAGTTAACAGCATTAACCTACCGTTTTTTATCAGTCCTTTTAAAAGATGGCGGAAAGGTCAGCGGAGGTGTACAAAAGGTTCATTCCTCTTTAGCTGTTGAAACAGTCAAATACATCGAGGCACATTATGCTGAAAAATTGTCTGTTGAGGAAATCGCCCAGCATTTAGCGGTCAATCGGAGCCATTTGTCGCGAGTATTCAAAAATCATATGGGCACCAGTATCAAGGAATATTTGATCGGGGTACGGATCAATCGAGGGGCGTTTCTTCTTTCTCTGACGGATGAATCCGTGGAAAGTATTGCCTATCAAGTAGGGTTCAATAGTCTAGTCGTATTTAGCCGAATGTTCAAAAAGAGTACCGGAGAAACGGCTACGAACTATCGTAAACGTATGAAAAACGAAAATTTTAAGAATATTGCTTTGGATACCTTGAAAAAACAGTTGGAAAAACAAACCGCAGTTTCTTGGACAACCTGATTAGTCTGGTTAAAATGACAAGCATCGGCAAAAGAAACTTGTGGCGATTATGCTACACTGTAAAGCGAAGACTAAAAAGGAGGAAAAGGGATGCGTACACTTATCATCATTAGCCATCCAACGATCGAAGAATCTTTAAATCAGCAATTTTTCAAAGAAGCTTCTGCTGGTTTACCAGCTACTTGGCATCATTTGGAATCAAGTTATCCAGACGGAAAAATAGATATAGAGACTGAATTACAGCTCTTGGCCCAGCATGATCGGATCATTTTCCAGTTTCCGTTTTACTGGTATAGTTCTCCTGCTCATTTAAAAATTTGGCAAGATAATGTCTTGGAACGAGCAGCACATGTATTAAAAGGGAAAGAACTAGGAATCGTATTGACAACAGGTGTGGCGGAAAAAGAATACCAAGCTGGAGGAAAAGAAGAATATACGATTTCCGAATTTTTGAGGCCGTATCAGCGAATCGCAAATAAATTCCATATGACCTATCTTCCGCCATTCGTTTTAGCACAATTTATGTATTTATCCCAGGAAAAACGTTGGGAGAAGCTAATTGCTTATCAGCAGTATCTCTCATTGGAAGGCAAACCATCGCTGACTCAGCGGATTGACTGGTTTATTCAAAGAGTACAGGAAAATCAGAAAATGCAGGAAGAAGAATCTGAAAAACAAGCATATATCGTAGAAGCACTGACTGAGGCAAAAGAGCAGATCGAAGACTTGACCTTTACACTGCAAGAAATGAAAGGAACTTCATTATGACAAATGATTGGCTGATCCAACAATTAGATGAATTAAGCGAAAAATCAGAATATCAAGACCGTGCGCTCTTATATGAAATAAAGAAACTGATGGCTGAGATAGACGAACGAACAATGCAGCTGCAAGGAGAAATCGACGGACAATCTTGGAATCATCTCAACTGGTGAAATTTTCTTATAAATAACAAAGATAAAAATGTGCACAGCGGCAATTATTTGCTACAATAAGAATATGAAGCGTTTGATAACGCTATTATACATAAAATTGGTGGTGAAAAAAATGTATGATGAAAATGAGTGGGGAGAAAGTGTTCGGATGACCCGAAGAAGACAGCAAAAACAGGCAGCTCGTAAGCGGATGATCATGATTGGGGCAGCAGTTGCCGTGTTTTTGATCATAGCAGGAGGAGTTGCGGGTCTATATTTTCATGGAAAAAATTCGTCAGAAGCGAAAAGTACGACCATAACGGAAACCACGACAAAGAAAACAGAGACGAAACAAACAAGTGAGTCATCAACTAAAACAAAAGAGACACAAACTTCTGAAGAAAAAACAGCAAATGGTTTGCCAGAGCAACTTCAAGCAATCGTAAAAGATTATTCGAAAAAGATCGAAGAAAAGACGCCTGCATTGATTGAAGAATACCAGACAGAAATTCAGGGAAATCAAGAGGGCATAGCTGGTTTATCAGCAGTTGCTAACCAAAAAGCACGTGAGCTTCAAGCAATCTCCGACGAAGGGATCAGAAAATTACGTGCAGCGTATCAGGCAGCAGAAAATAAAGACGGTGTAGACTTAGATACTTTGATCAATCAATTATCGGCTAATTATACGAATCATGTAGCTAAGATTTCCGATATTTATTTGCAGACTAGCGCCTCTCTTCAAGCAGAGTCAACAAGCACACAAGACACAACATCTTCTGATTCTGAGACGGCAGAGTCGGTAGAAGCTTCTGAAATGCAAGCTCGAACAACACAAGACACAACAGATCCCTCTGAAACTAATACCAACAGCGCGACTTCACAGGCTGCGACAACCGTAGTTTTGGAAGGAGAAGGTCCAAATCAAATAGCCGAACGAACTGGCGTACCAGTAGAAACAATCTTGTCGCTGAATGAGATGAGCATGGAGAATTATTTCCTGACTCCCGGTGAGACGCTAAAATTGAATTGATAAAAGCAATAAAAAAGAACGAAGCTTCCACTAAGGTGAAGCTTCGTTCTTTTTTTATTTTCCGGTTCTTTTTTCGCGTACAAAGTAATGGATCGTCATGTAAAGCAAGAAAACGAGTCCAATAATCAATGAGATTCTCGTTTCAGGATTGATAAACATGAAAATCAATACGATAGCTAAAAAAGCAAGTGTCACATAATTCGTATAAGGAGATAGTGGCATTTTAAAAGGATGATCATGCATTTTATCTGCGTGCTTCTTTTTGAAGCGAATCTCGCTGATCAAAATCACTACCCAAGGAACCATACCAGGCAAAATACTTGAGCTGTATACGAAAACGAAAATATTTTCTGACTGGTTGATGAACATTGGTAGAAGATAATTTAAGATCAGACCAATTAAGATTCCACCTGAGATTGCTACGACAGGATAAAAAGGCGCGCCGTGACGAGATAGTTTCAGAAATTTTTTAGACATCTTTCCATTCATGGCAAGTGTATAGACCATACGACTTGCGCTGAAAATCCCTGAATTGCAACCTGATAATGCCGCTGTAATCACGACAAAATTAATCAGTCCTGCAGCAAATGTAATGCCGACTTTAGAAAAAGTTTGTACAAAAGGTGAACCAATCTCACTCAATTGATTCCACGGATAGATACTCACAATGATAAAAATAGCACCAATATAAAAAATCAAGATTCGACCGATAGTGGACTGGACAGCTTCAATGATCGTCTTTTTAGGATTCTCTGCTTCACCAGCAGTCATTCCGATCAGTTCGATTCCTTGATAGGAAGCAACAACGATCGATAATGCAAAGAAAAATCCTTTGACGCCTCCAGTGAAGAATCCACCATTTTTCCAAAGATTTGAAATCCCTACTGCCTGACCATGATTACCAAATCCAAATAAGATTACCCCAAGACCTGCAATGATCATCAAAATGATCGTTATGACTTTGATGATCGAAAACCAAAATTCTAATTCGCCAAACGCCTTGACAGAAATAAGATTTGCCAGCATAAGAAACAAGACGACAATGATCCCGGGAATAATTGCCGGCAAATCAGGCCACCAATAATTCATATAAGATCCTACAGCAATCACTTCACTTATTCCTACGACAATATATTGAAAAATATTACTCCAAGCGGTCAAGTAGCCAGCCACAGGATGGATGTATTCGCTCGCGTAATTTGCAAAAGAACCAGTCGAAGGATCAACGTAAAGCATTTCGCCTAAAGCACGCATAATCAAATACAAAAAGAATCCTGCAATCGCATAGGCTCCCATCACTGAGGGCCCTGTCCAGCGTATGGTTGAGGAGGCACCCATAAACAGACCGACACCGATCGTTCCACCTAGTGCGATCATTTGGATATGACGGGCACTAAGACTTCGAGTTAACTTTTCTTCTTCCATACAAAAACTCCTTTCGTTGTTGAGTCAACAAGAAAAAATAATCAAACGTTTCAACACATGTTTTTCATTATTAGGTTAGCCTTATTGAACTCTTGATGTGATTCTACAGAAAATTTTCATAAAATGCGAGGAAAATTCGAAAAAAACTTTTTCATCATTCTACTTGAAAATGCTTTCCATTTTAGTTAAACTATATTTAAATAAAAAGTTAGGTAAACCTAAAAAGGAGTGTAAAATTTGGAACGTACGGCCATTGTAATTCAAGACCTTTCAGCCGCTTATCAAGGGAAAACTGTTTTGAAAACTATCAACTTGGCGATAAATCCACAAAAAATTACCGGTATTATCGGACCAAACGGTGCAGGAAAATCAACATTTATGAAATCTTTGCTAGAGTTGATACCAGCTACTACTGGTAAAGTCACCTTTTCTGGACAGCCGGTAAACTCAGTCCGTAAAAAAATAGCCTACGTGGAACAGCGAAGTGAATTGGATCTTTCCTTTCCAATTGATGTATTAGGCGTTGTACTTTTAGGAACATATCCATCTTTACGAATTGGACAAAGACCTGGGAAAAAAGAAAAAGAACATGCAAGACAAGCTTTGAAAAAAGTAGGGATGGAAGAATATGCCAAAAGACAGATCAGCGAACTATCGGGTGGACAGCTTCAGAGAGTTTTTATTGCAAGAGCTCTAGCCCAAGGAGCAGAATGGATCTTTTTAGATGAACCATTCGTAGGGATTGATGCGTTAAGTGAACGAAAGATCTTTGACATCTTGCAGGAATTGAAGAATTCAGGAAAAACGATTTTGATCGTCCATCATGATCTTCATAAAGTAGAAGAATATTTCGATGAGGTTATTCTTTTAAATAAACAGCTGATTGCTTCCGGTCCAGTACAAGAAGTCTTTACATCGAAGAACCTTCAATTGGCCTATGGTGAGATCATCAGACATTTAGTAAAAGGAGGAGAGAAAAAATGATCCAATCCTTTATTGATGGATTAATGAATTATCAATTCCTGCAATACGCTTTGGTCACTTCCATGCTTGTAGGACTTGCTTCTGGAGTCATCGGTTCTTTTATTATTTTACGAGGGATGTCTTTGATGGGAGACGCTATCTCTCACGCAGTTCTTCCAGGTGTAGCCATTTCTTATATGTTTGGTTTTAGTTACATCTTTGGAGCCACTGCTTTTGGGATGCTAACAGCAGCAGTGATTGGTTTCGTGACTCAGCGGAGCCGATTGAAAAATGATACAGCGATTGGAATTGTCTTTAGCTCCTTTTTTGCATTAGGGATTATCTTGATTTCATATGCCCAGAGTGCGACAGATTTGTATCATATTTTATTTGGGAATGTCTTAGCTGTTAGGGAAAGCGATTTGTTGCTGACAGCACTCGTTAGTGGAATCGTCTTGATATTTGTCTTTTTCTTTTATAAAGAATTGAAGATCACATCGTTCGACCCGACAATGGCAAAAGCTTATGGGCTGAACACATCGCTGATCCATTATCTTTTGATGTTCTTTTTGACATTAGTGGCTGTAGTCAGTTTACAGACAGTAGGAACAATCTTGGTGATTGCCATGTTGATCACACCAGCCGCCACGGCTTACTTGCTAACGAACCATTTACTGAAAATGATCATTACAGCTGCAGGAATCGGTATGCTAAGTGCAGTTGTTGGTGTGTTTTTCAGTTATAGTTACAATTGGCCATCAGGAGCTACGATCGTGTTAGCATGTACCGCATTTTTTATCCTTGCTTTTTTATTTTCTCCAACAAAAGGAATTTTATTTCAGAAAGGAAGCAGATAGATGAAAACAAAAAAATCACTCTTTTTAATCTTGGCAGTTAGTTTCTTGGTATTAGCCGGTTGCGGAAAGCAGGCTTCTGACCAAGCGGATGAAGGAAGTAAAGAAAAGTTGTCAGTCGTGGCTACCAATTCGATCTTGGCGGACATGGCAAAAGAGGTCGGAACAGATCAAATAGATATCCACAGTATCGTACCAGTCGGAACAGATCCGCATGAATATGAAGTACTACCAGAAGACATCAAAAAGGCAAGCGATGCGGATGTTATTTTATACAACGGTTTGAATCTTGAAACAGGTAACAGCTGGTTCGATAACTTGATGGAAACGGCTAAAAAAGAAGAAGGAAAAGATTATTTTGCAGTTAGCAAAAATGTAGAACCTCTTTATTTAACTAGCGGTGAAGAACATACAAAAGCAGATCCCCATGCTTGGCTAGACCTATCTAACGGAATAAAATATGTGGAGGAAATCGCACGTATATTCTCTGAAAAAGATGCAGAAAATGCGACACTCTATAAAAAAAATGCAGAAGCATATGTGGAAAAACTAAAAGAATTAGATACACAAGCGAAGGAAAGTTTTGCTTCTATCGAAGAGAACAAAAAATTATTAGTAACAAGTGAAGGGGCATTCAAGTATTTTTCACGAGCATATGATTTGCCAGCAGCTTATATATGGGAGATCAATACAGAAAGTCAAGGTACGCCTGATCAAATGAAAGCGATCATTGATCAGATAAGAGCAAAAGAAGTACCGGTTTTATTCGTGGAAACCAGTGTAGACTCAAGAAGCATGGAACGGGTAGCAAAAGAAACGGGTTTGAAAATCTATGATAAACTGTTCACTGATTCCATAGCAAAAGAAGGAGAACAAGGAGATTCTTACTATCAGATGATGAAATGGAATATTGAAACGATCCATGAAGGTTTGTCACAAATAAAAGAAAGCTGAAAAGTGCAAGGTCTAGCTTGAGGAGCAGGCCTTGCATTTTTTATAAGAGATATGAAAAAAATTATGCTGTTTTTCGTCGTACAGATACCTTTTTTGAAGAAATTCCGTTATAGTTAGAGTAAGGAAGGAAGGTGTGGCTATGAATTTTACACGTAAAGATAAATATACGATTAAAGAAGAAGTCTTTCGATTGATCAGCCAGCAGGAAAATACCGACAAGGATCAAGACCTTCAATTTCTTGAAGTAGAATTAGCTAAATTATTCATAGCAAATCAAAATGAGACAACAGAACCAGATGAAGAGCTGTACATAGGCAAATGGTTGTTTGATGAATTTCAGCCTTTAGATGAAAATACCGGTATCGGTTATTTTGTGTTCCTTTCTCCAGTCGGCTTCACACCTGGCGTATTAGTTAAACAAAACGACGAAATAACCGTCAAAGCATGGCCTGCATTATTTTCAGTCATCAAAGCAGAAGGAGTAATCAAAAAGATCCAGTCGGCCTATTATAAAAGTCAATTTATTGCCAACAGCAAATTAATGAATATGTTTTATAATCGTCTAGTAGAAATTGCCAGGCCTGGGAAAATCCCGCAAACATTCACGTACACACAGCAAAAAAATCTCTATGAAGAAGTATTGTATTCCCGCGATCTGTCTGAGTTTTCGCCATGGGAAGAGGTAAGGCTCCATGAACTGTTAAGTACAAAACCAGTTTCATTGAATTTTTTTAATGCATTAGATAACAAAAGAAAATTAATTTCAACAAATTATTGGGAAGTATTTGCTGCAAGAAAAAAATGGATGGAAGAAAAGAAGATTGCCGATCAGCAGATCCAGTTTGTCCAGCTGAAAAAAGAAAAACTATATTATGGGTTATACAGCCGTTAACAGCAAGCGAGGAAGACCATGACATTAAAAGAAGAAATCATACAAGAAAGCAAACGATTAGGAATTGACAAAATCGGGTTCACCACGGCGGAACCTTTTGATTCATTAAAAGAATCGTTGGAAGAACAAAAAGCAGCTGGCCATACTTCTGGCTTTGAACATCCAAATATCGATGAGCGTCTTTATCCTGAAATGACATTTGATCAGCCGAAATCGATCATTTCCATTGCACTTGCGTATCCTACTAGGATCCATGAAGAAGTGCCTAGGGATGAAAAACGCGGACAGTTTGCTCGTGCTTCTTGGGGGATCGATTACCATGATATACTCAGAGACCGTTTGAACCGATTGATCGAATTCATCCAAACAAGAGCAGAAAAATGGCAAAAAGAAGAGGAATGGCGTCTAGCTCCGCAAGTAGATACTGGAGAACTGATCGATGTCGCTGTAGCACAGCGAGCTGGTTTAGGATTTATTGGACGAAACGGATTGTTGATCACTGAAGAGTTCGGTTCATTTGTCTATCTTGGTGAGATCGTTACTAATATTGTATTTGAGCCTGATAAACCAGGAGAATTTGGTTGCGGTGACTGTATGCGCTGCGTGACTGCTTGTCCGACAAAAGCATTGCTTGGTGACGGAAGAATGAATGCCCAGCGATGTTTGTCTTATCAAACTCAGACAAAAGGGATGATGCCGGAAGAATATCGTAAAAAAATGCGAAATGTCATTTATGGATGTGATATCTGCCAGTTAGTCTGCCCTTACAATCAAGGAAAAGATTTTCATTTTCATGAAGAGATGGAACCAAAAGTAGACGAAGTATATCCAAAATTAAAGCCAATGCTTTCGATGTCTAATAAAGACTTCAAACAGCAATTTGGGCATTTAGCTGGTTCATGGCGTGGGAAGAAACCTTTGCAGAGAAACGCATTGATTGCTTTAGCTAATCTAGGTGATCGAACGGCATTGCCTGAGATTTCAGAATGTTTAATAGATGTCCGCCCTGTCATCAGAGGAACAGCAGCTTGGGCTATTGGACGTCTAGGAACAAAAGAACCGGAAAAATGGCTTGATGTATTAGATGAAATATTAGCTAAAGAAACAGAAGAAGTCGTTATAAACGAATTGGAACATGCCCAGAAATTATTGCGGAGAAAGTTAAAATAAAAAAATAGTTAACATTATTCAAAGTTTTTGTCCAGTAATTGTTGTAACAATTACTGGTTTTTTTGTATTTTTTACATTTTTTTAAGAGAATTTGATAAAAATCAAAAATTTTTTTGCTTTTTTTTATGGATTATTGCAGTGAATGTTACAGAATCTGCGTTTTTCATTCAAAAATAAAAAAACATAGAAAAACGATTACTTTGCTTATACAACAAGGCTTTTATGGTTTTGTATCAAAAAAATATTTGTTTAAATGTTACAAATATTAAATAATTCGTCATTTTGTCATTAAATGTCATGATTCTTTTACCTATGAAATATTTCTAAATGATAAAGTTAATAGCGTCGAAAGAATAAAAAACGGAGAAAAAAAGGAGTTTAATATGAATTCATTTAAGAAAATTGTTTTAGGTACAACTTTTGCTGCTGGTGCTACTGCAATGTTTGTAGGAACTACAAATGCTCACGCTGATGAAGTTTATACAGTAAAATCAGGTGATTCATTATCTAAGATCTCACAAAAATTTGCAGGAGACAACTCAATGATCGATGCAATTGCTGAAAAAAATTCGATCGCAAACATCAACCGCATTTATGTTGGTGAACAATTAACAATCCCAACTTCAAATGATTCTTCAGCAACAACAGAAAACAAAACAACAGAAAATACAGCATCTACAACTGAAACAGCAACGCAAGAACATACATACGTTGCACCTGTTGAAACAGTTGAAGTAGCTCCTGCTGCCCCAGCTGCTGCAACAGCGCCAACTTCAAGCTCTGCAAAAGAATGGATCGCACAAAAAGAATCAGGCGGTTCATACACAGCTACTAACGGACGTTACATCGGCCGTTATCAATTAGATGCTTCATACTTAAACGGCGACTATTCAGCTGCCAATCAAGAACGTGTAGCAGAACAATATGTAACATCTCGTTATGGTTCATGGGATGCTGCTAAAACATTCTGGTTAGCAAACGGCTGGTACTAAGCCGATAAAAGGAAAATGATGAAACCGAGAAACTTGTTTATTCAAGTTCTCGGTTTTTTTGTGTGAAAAATAACTCGTTTGCTTCCCACAGCGCAGCAGTACAAATAAAAACTCGAATAATGTATAATAAAGAAAACGTTTTTTTGTTTAGGGAATGAGGAGGAGCCATGAGTACAAAAGAGAGTCTCGAATTAAACGAAATCACAAGTGGAAATCCACTGTTATCCAGTATTCGATCGATTGTAGAAACGACATTTTACGGTAATAATGTTCATGAAGTTTTTGACAGGAAGACAGCTTATCAACTAGCAAAAGGGAGTCCAGGAACGATCATCACAGATTTAACAATCTCACATGCTGAAGAACTAGATTTACCAGCTGATGTCAGGACACTAGTATTCAATGATGGAAGCATTGTGGGAAGAACAGCAAGTGCTCGGCGGATCTTTGAGGACTTAGACAAGGAACAAAGCAAATACGAGAAAATTTTAAGAGAAGCTGTGTATCAAAGTCGCAAGCGCCAGTTTTACCATACAAAAGTAATCGTTGGCCTATCTGAAGAATTTTCTGTGCAAAGTCATTTGCTGATTCCAGAAGGATTTGAGAACAATTTGTATTCTTATTTGCTGAATTTTCAGCCAGCGAATTCGAAGATCTTAAAGACTTATCAAAAGTCTGTTTCCTTTGATGAGGGAGATCTTTATATTTTTTGTGATCCCGAGTGGACACATGAAACATTTCCCAATGGACTCATTTTGTTTGATGCTCTCCATAATACAGCGGCTGTGCTAGGATTACGTTACTTTGGAGAATTAAAAAAAGCGACTTTGACGCTTGCTTGGGCATTGGGAAATCGCAATGGTTTTATTGCCTGCCACGGTGGGATGAAACAATATGCTAGTAATGACCAGACCTATACGATGGCTGTATTTGGGTTGTCCGGTTCTGGAAAATCAACGATTACCTTAGCAAAACATACGGAAGGTCACTCTGTTTCGATCTTGCATGACGATGCTTTCGTTATTTCTCGAAAAAATGGTTTTGCTACTGCCTTGGAACCTTCTTACTTTGATAAAACACAAGACTATCCGTCTGATGATCCGGCCATTTCTTCTTTCCTTACTTGTCAGAATGTGGGCGTGACATGTACAAGTAAAGGAGAAAAAGTCCTAGTAACAGGAGATATACGAAACGGAAATGGGCGGACAGTCAAATCACGTTATGCGACACCCGACCGAGTCGATCATCTTAGCGAAAAGATCGATGCTGTTTTTTGGATCATGAAAGATGATTCGCTTCCGCCAATTATCAAGATCAATGACCCAGTTTTAGCAGCGTCTTTTGGTGCAACATTAGCAACAAAACGATCAGACGCGGAAAATATCACTACAAAAAGACAGCTAGATGAGCTAGTCATTGAACCATTTGCTAATCCTTTCCGTGTCTATCCTCTTAGGGAAGACTATCAAGCTTTTCGAGAGTTGTTTTTGAAACAGCAAACAGCCTGCTATGTCCTGAATACTGGATATTTCGATGATAAAAAAATCAAACCTGAAACGACATTGTCAATCATTGAAAGAATTGTGCAACAAACGGCAGAATTCAAGTCGTTTGGTCCATTTGAAGACATCCACTATTTACCTATACCAGATTTTCCTGTTTCTTTTGAGGATACGTCCTATAAAAATCTGGTGAAACAACGACTTGATATTCGTTTACGATTCATTGAAGCTCAGATAGGAAAAGATCTCTTGCCAGATGAAGCAAAAGAAAGTTTGGAGAATTTGATTCAGAAATTGAACTAAAATAACAGCTTTTTCAAGAAGTAATCCATGCGCAATATCGCTCGGGATCCTTACTTGAAAAAGCTGTTTTTCTATGATGGATTTTTCGTAATATAGGTGGAGATGTCCTTTTGATAATCTTCCGTAGGCCAATGACCAGTATTTAAGAAGTTGGCTAATAGATAGCCGATATAAGGACCTGTGGTCAAGCCAGAAGAGCCTAGACCGCTAGCAGCCAGTAAGCTTGGATCATCTGGCAGTACGCCGAAAAATGGGGAAAAATCTGACGTATAAGCACGGGTACCTACACGGAACTCGTATGGCCAGTTTTTTATCTGATCTGGATCAGTCAAGAACTGTTCTGTACTCTTAGTCAATCCCTTATAAGCTTCGCTAGTAGGAGCCAAATCCCAGCCTTGATCGTTTTCATGGGTAGCACCTAAAAGGATCTTTCCATCCATGAAAGGAATGAAATCAGCTTCTCCGTCAAGCATAGCAACAGGCCAGTCTTGACTCATCTTATAAGATGTCTGAAATGCTAAGAGCTGCCCTTTTTGCGGACGTATATCTGCAGCATAGCCTAATTCTTGTAATAAAGGCTTAAGTGCCGGGCCAGGTGTCAAAATTACACGATCAGCTGTGTATTCTCCAAACGGTCCCTTGATGAGCCAAGAATCGCTCTTCTTATGCAAAGTGACTTTTGCCTGGATCTGCTCCATTTGTTTTTGTGCTAAACGCTGACCAAGATGTTCTAAGTATGCTTTTCCATCCAGACGACCACCACCACTGATACGCAGTGAAACTGCTGGTTTCAATAACGGAAGTGCTTGAGATGTTTGTTCAGGTGAAAGCCATTCGATGTTTCCAATTTCTGGAGCTTCTTCTTTTCGTTTCTCGGCAAGAACAGCCAATTCAGCTAAATCTTTTTCAGGTCGAAGCAAAAGTGTCCCTGATTGTGCGTAAATCGTTTGATCAAGTTGGAAATCTTTTATAAGTTTAGGGAAAAAAGCAGCGCCGTCTTTAGCCAGACGATACCATTGTTTGTTTCTGCGTTTCGACAACCAAGGGGAGATAATCCCAGCGCTAGCTTTCGTTGCCTGTCCTGTCCCTTCATCAAATAAAGCAACATTGAATTTTGATGTATCTAAGTAACTGGCTAGGGTCATACCAATGATCCCGCCACCGATAATGGCAATTTTTTCCATAAAAAAGCCTCCTTTTACAAACAACCATTTTCACACAAAAAAACGGCAGATGCAACACCTGCCGTATATGGAATCTACGCTTTTTTAGCAAAGAACAGATAATAGGCGAATCGAGCAAAGCTTACGAGAAGCAACAGCAACAAGACGCCTAATGCTGCTTTTGATCCTAATGTAGTAGACACTTCATAGTTATGGGAAGTATGATGCTGGACGTAATTGATAATGACCGCTACTAATGAAGTAGCCACAGCGCCAGAAAACTGCTGCAAGGTATTGAACATTGCGTTCCCGTCTCCTTGTAGTTCTTCATTCAGTGCATTCATTCCGGTGGTCATCATATTGCTGTAAGATAATCCGATACCGATCATATAAAACACATGACAAGCAATCAATACACCCACTGAAGCGTGTCCTATGAGTAGGAATAATGCTAGCCAACCAATCAAAGAAAGAATCAGCCCAGCAAAAATTGGCTTCTTCGGACCATATTGATCCAGCATTTTCCCGGAAAAAGGAGAAAGCAAAGCACCAACCGCTGCGCCGGGAAGCATCGCTAATCCAGCGACAAAAGGACTACTTCCTTGAACGATCTGAAGGAAATTCGGCAAGACAAAAGATACACCAAGTAATAAAAACTGATAAACTAAGAAGCCAATCAAAAACAAGCGGAATGTTTTATTTGAAAGAATAGACAGTCGGATCAGCGGATGCTCCACTTTTTTACTTCGATAGTAAAAAAGGAACCAGCCAATACCGCCGATGATTAAAGCAATCCAGCTGGAAACTGTTCCCAACGTACTCAAAAATGTTAGACTTCCACTAAACAAAAGACAAATTCCTAAAACGCTTATCCAATCCAAATAACCACTTTTTTGTACTGCCATCTCGGGAATAGCAAACCAGCCGATAATCAAAGAAAGAATCAAAACGGGCACAAGAAACAGGAAGATATGATTCCATGTAAAATGTGAAGTCATAATGCCTCCATAAGTGGGACCAATTGCTGGAGCAATGGCCGTTGTCAAAGTACCGACACCCATCATCGCGCCTCGTCGATTGAGGGGGGCAAACGTCAAGATAATATGGAACATCAACGGAAGAGCGATACCTGTCGCTGCACCTTGGAGCAATCGACCAAACAATAGGACCATGAAGGTAGGAGAGAAGAAATCGATCATTATACCTGCCAAGAAAAGCAGATTTGAAGCTAAAAAGAGTTTTTTGAGACTAAAATTGCGATTCAAATAAGTAGACAGCGGAACAATGATCGAAATCATCAAAAGATAAATCGTTGTTACCCATTGGACTTGTGCAGTCGTTAAATCAAACTGTCTGATAAGAGTTGGGAAAGTTACATTCATGGCCGTCTCGATCAATACGCCCGCAAAAGACATCATCCCTGTTGCAATTACTGCAGGTACTAAAAGCAGCTGTTTTTGTTTTGTCATTTACATCACCTCTAAAAAATTTCGTAAAAAAAGAGAGTGATTTCTATTATAAAAATAGAAACCGCCTCTCTCTCGACACGCCGAAACGTGTTATCTGTACGATTTATTTACTTAACTTATTCTAGCACAAACTGAAAAATAGTGTCAACACGATTAGCCAAGTCACTCAAAAAGAGGTATGATAATAAATAACTAAATGGAATTTCGCGGAGGAAGAAAAATGGAAAAAATTGAATGGCGTAAAGACAAGAGCTATAGTATGAAAAAAAGCCCGCAAATACTAGAGGTTCCTAAAAAACCATTCTTTAGCATCAGAGGGATCGGCGACCCGAATCAGGAAGACTTTAAACGAAGAGTAGCCTGTCTATATGCAGTCAGCTATGCAATACGCATGTCGCCTAAAAAAAATTGGCTGATTCCTGATTATCAGATGTATAGTGTCTGTCCACTGGAAGGACAATGGGGACTGCAAGAAAAGTATTTGCATGAACCAGTGATGAAAAAAGAACATTTTTCTTATCAATTGATGATCCGACAGCCTGACTTTGTTACAGAAGCGATAGCACAAGAAGCCATTCAGCGTTCTAGCAAACTTCCGGAAGACTTGAAAGAACAAGTAGTATTCAAAAAGATGGAAGAAGGTCTTTGTGCCCAAATCTTACACGTCGGGCCCTATGACGAAGAACCAGCAACGTTTGAGAAATTAGAAGCATTCATCGCAAAAGAAGGCTATGAAAGAGCTTCTAAAGAACACAAAGAGATTTACATCAGCGATCCAAGAAAATCAGCACCTGAAAAAATGAAGACGATTTTGCGTGTTAAAATAGAAAAAGGTTAGCAACCTGAATGAAAACAAAAAATAAAAGTAAAAAATACCAAAATATGAAGAAATATTACTTATCTTTTGCTATAATCAACATTGAGAGGTGTCTAATATGAAAAAGAAACAGCGACAAGCACTGATCCGCCAGATCATTACAGAACAACCTATTGGGACACAGGAAGAGCTGCTTGCGCGGCTGCATGAAGCAGGCGCCGATGTGACTCAAGCAACGATTTCTCGAGACATTCGAGAAATGAAGTTAGTAAAAAGTCAAAATGAAAACAAAATAGTACGCTATACATTATTTAACCAGCCATCTGTTTCTTTAAATGAAGAACGTTTGCGTACAGCAATTAGACGCGAGGTTTTGCGTATCCAGTCTGTTCAGTTCATGGTCATCGTATTGACTGAACGAAATGGTGCCGATGTGGTAACGAATTGGCTAGATGAAGTGGCTTACCCTGAAGTTGTCGGAACGATGGCCGGTGTAGATACATTCATTATTATTTGTCGCTCAGAAGAAGAAGCACAGCGATTTGCAGAAAAGCTGGAAAAAATGAGGGAATAAATGAGGAGGACTTTTATATGAAAGGTATGAAAGCGCTACAAAACGGATCGGATATTCGAGGAATCGCATTACCAGTTGAAGGATATGAAGTAAACTTGACGACAGACATGGTAAAAAAGATCGGCTGGGGACTAGCAAACTGGATAAAGAAAAAGAAGAAGTCAACCGATCCAAATAAAAAATGGACGATTGGGATTGGTCATGACAGTAGGATAAGCGGACCAGCACTGAAAGAGGCGTTGATCCAAAGTCTGAAAGAACAAGGGATACATGTCATCGATTTCGAATTAGCTACTACGCCTGCTATGTTTATGTCCACTCAATTTGAACAGTTCTCGTGCGATGCTGCGGTTATGCTGACTGCTAGCCATCTTCCCTATTATTATAATGGAATAAAATTCTTTACCTCAGAAGGAGGAGCAGAAAAAGAAGATATTGCTTTTATCCTATCACAGCAGCAAAAAATAAAAAGCGAACAAACTGGAAGCGTAGAAAAAGCAGACCTTTTGACACCTTATGCGCAAGATTTAGTCACAAAAATTAAAAAGGGGATTGGAACACTAGAAAGCAAACCACTAAATGGTTGGAAAATCATTGTTGATGCCGGAAATGGTGCTGGTGGATTCTTTGCTGAAAAAGTATTGAATAGCTTAGGTGCGGATTCAACAGGTTCCCAATTTTTGGAACCAGATGGCCGATTTCCTAATCATATCCCAAATCCTGATAATAAAGAAGCGATGGAAAGTATCAAGCAGGCTGTTTTAGCAAATGAAGCAGATCTTGGGATCATTTTCGATACAGATGTGGATCGTTCTGCAGTTATCAGTGCTTCTGGAACAGTGATCAATCGAAATAATTTGATCGCAGTATTAAGTACAATCGTATTAAAAGAGCATCCAGGAACAAGAATCGTGACGAATTCCCCTACTTCTTCTCATCTACAAAGATTCATTGAAGAAAAAGGAGGCATCCAAGTTCGTTATATTTCCGGCTATCGAAATGTAATCAATAAAGCATTAGAACTTAACCGTCTTGGGAAAGATACACAGCTAGCCATCGAAACAAGCGGACACGCTGCATTCAAGGAAAACTATTTTCTGGATGATGGTGCATATGTCATCGCAAAGATCCTGATGCTTTTGCCAGAATTAAAAAGAAAAGGTATCACATTAGATGAACAAATCAAAGAGTTGAAACAGCCCGTAGAAGTACAAGAAATCCGACTAAAATTGTTCAGCGATGAACCACACGAACAAGGAAACAAGATATTAGAAGAAATGAAGCGACTGTTGGAAGAAGAAAAAGGGATGAACTTCGACCCGGCAAATGAAGAAGGTATTCGATATGATCTAGAAGAGCCATACGGAAACGGCTGGTTTTTGATCCGTTTAAGCTTACATGAGCCGTTACTAGTATTACAGATAGAAAATGATGAATTCGGAAAGAACAAGTTGGCGTTAGTAAAATTAGCAAAATTATTCGGACATTTTTCTGATCTTGAATCATTAACAGCAGAATAAACCAGTCTTTTTGAAAGGCTAGTTGCTTGGACGGCAAAAAAAGTGGTATGGTTAAATCGAGTGCTGGTAGGGAGACCAGCAAAAGGAGGAAAAAATGGTAACGAATATGGTTATTTTTTTAACAGTATTGGTTTATGGGGTCAACTTTCTGGTATATATGTATCTTAAAATCAATCATATAAAAGATTATGTAGAAAAGATTGCTATTTATTTTGGAACAAATATGACGCTGTTGTTCACGAGTAGTATTTTTTTGTTTTTTGGAAAAATAGTAGAAGACGGCATTCTGGTATTCGAATAAGCAGAATTTTTGTAGAAAGCGCCTTACTTGTCATACACTATAGTTATAGCCAAGTAGCAAATGGTCAATCGAAAGGAGCAGTACAATGAAAAAAGCATACGAAACAGCAATGATCAACCATGGCGGGCGCAATGGAGAAGTCGAGGCACCAAATGGCTCGATGCATATGAAAATCACTCCTCCAGGAATCCATGCAGAAGGAACAAATCCAGAACAATTATTTGCAGCAGGTTATGCTTCTTGTTTCAATGGGGCGGTACAACATATGATCAAAGAAGCAGGAATGACAGCAGAGTCCACAGTAAAAGCACGTGTCTCTCTTTATAATTTAGATGATGGCGGCTATCAGATCGGTGTAGTATTAGAAGTGCATATCGATGGCATCAGCGAAGAAGAAGCCCAAAAAATTGCAGAAGATGCGCATGAATTCTGTCCTTACTCCAAAGCAACTAGAGGAAATATCGATGTAGAAGTAACGATTGTTTAGAAGAATAAAGGAAATCGAACCAGACTAAAAACGTGAAAGGACCGCTTTTTGTCTGGTTTTTTTGACAAATAAAGCAGATGATTTGGAAAATAGACGATTATCGGTTATCATATTTTTGTACCAATCGGTAGGTAAAAAAGAAGCGAGGGAAAAATGATGGAAAAATATCAAAATATTGTGATCGGTTTTGGAAAGGGCGGTAAGACTTTAGCGAAGGCGTTAGCTTCAAAAGGCGAATCGGTTTTAGTCGTTGAAAAGTCAACACGTATGTATGGCGGAACATGTATCAACATCGGCTGTATTCCTTCTAAATCATTGATTTTCAATGGAGAAAGAGGAATCGACTTTACAGAGGCTGTTGCTCGGAAAGAAAAATTGACGGGCATGCTTCGAGCCAAAAATTATCATATGATCAGTGATGAGGCAACTGGGACAGTGATGGACGGTACAGCACGTTTTCTTTCTAACCATCAAATCGAAGTGACGAATAATGGCGAAAAAGTGATTGTTGAAGGCGAACGGATTTTCATCAATACTGGTTCTGAACCAATCATTTTACCAATCAAAGGATTGAATACAAGTCGCTACTTGATTGATTCTACGCAAGCAATGGATCAGGAACAATTACCGGAAAAATTAGTGATCATCGGGGCTGGATATATTGGCTTGGAATTTGCATCAATGTTCAATGAATACGGATCTAAAGTTGTCGTTCTTGATGCCCATCCTGAATTTCTTCCTCGTGAAGATGAAGATATCGCGCAAATGATTTTAGAAGACATGACAAATGTGGGAATCGAATTCCATCTAGGTGTATCTGTAGATCAAGTAGCAGACCAAGAATCAACAGTTGCCGTCACCTTTACAGAAGATGGCCAAGAAGTAACAATCCAAGCGTCAAAAGTTTTGGCTGCAACTGGAAGAAAACCAAGTACAGCATCACTTGGATTAGAAAATACAGATGTTAAACTAACAGATCGCGGAGCAATCGCTGTGGATGAATACCTTCGTACAGATGCAGACAACATTTGGGCGATTGGAGACGTCAAAGGCGGATTGCAGTTCACTTATATCTCTCTAGATGATTATCGAATCATTATGGATCAGTTGAAGGGCGAGAATAAACGAACAACGAATAACCGGAAAGCTGTGCCTTACAGTGTATTTATCACTCCGACTTTATCCAATGTAGGTTTAACAGAAAAACAAGCCAAAGCACAAGGCGTCAATTACAAATTATTCAAGTATATGACAAGCGGTGTCCCTAAAGCACAAGTATTAGAAGATCCTAAAGGTGTATTCAAAGTTTTAGTCGACCCTGAAACTGACTTGATTCTAGGGGCAAGTATCTATGCGGAAGATTCTCATGAAGTCATCAACTTGATTTCGCTAGCTATGAATGGAAAACTTCCTTATACGTTATTGAGAGATCAAATCTATTCTCATCCAACAATGAGTGAAGCTCTAAATGATGTATTAAAATAAATAACGAATGGAGAATCCACCATGTTCAATAATAAAAATACAGCAGTAGTTCTCACTGACCCGCAAGTCGAGTTCTTGAAACCAGCAGGCGGTGGCTTTGGTTTGACAAAAGATATCTTAGAAAAATACAATACGATCGAAAACATGATCGAAATGGTGAAACAAGCAAAAGAAAAAGGATACAAACTCTTTATTTCTCCTCATTATTTTTACCCACATGACCATAAATGGCAATTTGGCGGTGCAGGAGAACACATGATGCTTGAACAGCAGATGTTTGCTAGAAAAAGTCAATATGAATCAGTTGAAGAAGGTTCAGGAGCTGATTTCATCGAAGAATTGAAACCATATTTGGATGAAAATACGATCATCAGCTCTCCTCATAAAATCTTTGGACCAGAAAGCAACGACTTAGCGCTTCAATTGAGAAAAAATGGAATCGACACAGTGATTCTTGGTGGAATGAACGGAAACTTGTGTAGCGATTCCCATATGCGTGAATTGGTAGAGAGTGGATTCAATGTTGTGGTAGCGACAGATGCAATTGGTGCTCCTGGTCAAGAAGCAATGGATGCAGCGTTGACGAACTTTGGCTTTATTGCAGATCAAGTGATGACAACAGAGGAAGTATTAGAGCAACTATCATAAGATAGGAATTGCTTTTGTCCTCGCAGTTCTTGAATCAATGAACATCTAGCTATATGAGAACAGTTTTATAATGAGGGCTGTGTCAGATAATTTGGCACAGTCTTTTTTGAACGATTAAGAAGAAAAAATGATGAATTTACTGTATAATATAGGACTATGAGAAATGAAAAAGGAGAATATCATTGAAAACAAAGGAAAAGATCTTGGAAGCGACCAAAGATCTTATTTATAAAAAAGGCTATCATGAAACGTCAATCCGAGATATTCTAGCAGCTTCTGATACAGGAAAAGGTCAATTTTATTATTACTTTTCTTCAAAAAAAGAAGTTTGTCTAGCGGTGATCCATGCGCATATGGACGTATGGCAGACAGAATTGTTCGAAGACATCTTAAATGCTGGAAAACAGCCAGAAGAAGCATTAGAAGAAATGTTGGACTGGATTTTTGCTGATCATGAGACACAGATCACTTATCATGGCTGTCCTGTAGGTAATTTGATTATTGAGTTGAGTACAGTGGATGAAGAATACCGTCTGTTGCTACTAGAATTAGTCAATCAATGGGTCAAGTATACGAAACAAAATATCCTGGCACTTTCTGAAGAAAAACTGTCCGATGCAGAGGCAGACCGTCAAGCCAAAGCGTTGATTGCTGAAATCCAGGGCAGTATCTTATTGTTGAAAGTCACACAAGATCTATCACTACTTAGACAGAATTTCCAATTGATCAAAGAAAGATTGTTAACTTCGCAAAAGGTTCTTTAATAATTAGAGGTTGTGACAGAAGTGGTCAGCTTCAAGAAATAAGAAGGAATTTACGAAAATTGCTTCTCAAATTTTTGTGAAATTTCGGCTTATTTTTCGAAGAAGCTACTTCTGGAACACCGTGTATTAGAGGTTGTGAAATCAGCGCTTTGACCTGAGTATTAGAGAAACAAACGGCAAAATAGTTCCTCATATTTTGCCGTTTTTTGAGCTAATACCGAAGGTTAGCTGATTGAACACCGTTTAGTGGAGAGGTTGTGAAAAAGCTGCCCTGCATCAAGTAATAAGAACAGCCAAATAAAAATAGCTGCTCATATTTTTCGTTTGGTTGGGCTTATTACCGCAGATGCAAGCTTTGGAACACCGTTTAAGGAAGAGGTTGTGAAAAAGTCGCTTAGTTTCGAGTATTAAGAAAAATTTTGTGAAAATGGCTTTCTACATTTTTGCATAAATTTGGCTTAATACCGAGAAACTGGCTTTGGAACACCGTTTACCCAGAGGTCGTAAGCCTGCCGTTTCACTCCGAGTCACAAGGAACAATTTCAAAAAGCAGCTTCTCATGTTTGTTGAATATTGTGACTTGTGACCGAGGAGTTGGCAGGAGAATACCATTCACTGGAGAGTTTGTCACTTGTCACAACTTTTTTAGTTCTACACAAATTGAAAGCGTTTTGTTGGTGCGAACTTCTTGTTGCAGTGTATGATAGAAAAAAAGATTGGGAGGGATTAGGATGTGTGGTCGTTATTTTTTTGATCTAGAGTCAGAGCTCCTTCAGAATTATTATCGAGAAGCCCAGAAGAAACAACCGGAGCAGGCAGCAGAATTAGCAGCTGGAGAAGTTTTTCCGTCAAATCTTGTTGTGACGTTAAGAAAAGAGGAAGAAAACATCCTCACTCCGGAAATCATGAAGTGGGGATTTACCGGATTTAAAAAAGGACAATTGATGATTAATGCCCGTGCAGAGACAGTAGAAGAAAAAAAGACCTTTCATCAACCATTTTTGCAAAATCGTTGTGTTTTCCCAATGAGTGGCTTTTATGAGTGGAATGAAGAAAAAGACAAATTTATGTTTTCAAATAAGGAAAAAATAGTGTATATTGGCGGTTTTTATCGTAGCCATCAGGATGAAAAAATGGCAGAATCAATCATAATGACTACTGAACCTAACCGCACAGTCGCACCAATCCATGACCGAATGCCGCTTGTCTTGACTGAAGAACAAATCGAACCTTGGGTAACAGATATTTCTTTTGCGCGAAAAATCATTACTCAGCAGATGCCTGAATTAGTAATGGAGAAGGTATAACATAATCGATTTTTCAAAGAAAGAGCGGCAAAAAACGAAAAAGACTTCAGCACAGATCCCAAAAACAAAGAGAACAGAAGAAATGCTCATAAGCTGCATATACTGCATCTATAGAGTCACAGTTATAGCTTCTATTTGTTTTTTACTCGTGCTGCGAGTCTTTTTTATTTATACCTAACGATGTTTATCATTATGACTCTTTGAATTCTTGGAATCTAAAATTCAAACTTAACGACTGGTTGGCAGTTGTATATTCTCTGAGTTTATAGATAAGAGGTTGCCATTTATCCACATTGATATGAGTTGGATCATGTAAAATCCCTTCTTCTACAAAAATAGCTACGATCTCACATTCTACAATAGCAAAGTCTTCTCTAGTTGAAATTCGTTGAACCAACGTTTCTATTTGAATCGGGCATTCTTTGATCCGAACAGTTGAAACTTCTTCACCTGCTAGTTTCGTGAACTTTCCCAATTGAAATTTGTCAGAGCAAAAGGAATAGCCAGCTTTTTGTTTATAATCGGGCATGATAGGATGGCCTGTTGTCTTTGAAATTTTCTCCCAAAGCGTTTTATCTGCAAAATTGAAGGTAGCGGGGGGTTAGCTATAGTATTTGGGTAGCTTTTGGATCCATAGGTTCAATGTTTCTTGGATTATTTTTTTATTTAAAGAAAAAATGAACTGGCTACAATTTATTTCTATTTATATCCAATAAGATATACTTTAAACAAAACAATTTTCTAGATAGTTTACAAAGGGGAATTTTGCGTTACTTAGTGTTATATAGTATACTTTTATTAAGGGAGTGATGATAATGCTTGTTACAAAATCTAGATTACAAGGAAGTTCTGTAGTGGTAACTTTACCTTCTGATAACGGAAAGAAACCTTCAGAAAACCAAGAATATATCGTTGTGTATTCTGATGATGGAACAATTACGTTAGTTCCAAAAATTGAAGATCCATTTAGTGGTGGGGAAGAGGCCGAGTATTATGAGAAAGACGAATGGGAAGATTTAACTCCTGAAGGGAGAGAAATTTTATAGTGTCAGGAGAAAGAATTTATATTCCTAAAAAAGGTGATATTGTATGGATTGATTTTGATCCCTCAGTAGGAAAAGAAATTCAAAAAAGACGACCAGGACTAGTCGTCTCTCGTTATGAATTTAACCGTAAAACAATGTTTTCGGTCATATGTCCAATTACTTCCACTATAAAGAATTTACCGACACGTTACTCATTACCTGAAGAGCTAGATATAAAAGGACAAGTAATTATTACACAATTAAAATCTCTTGATTTTAAGAAACGAAAACTCAAAAAAATAGAAAACTTACCATTGCAAGACATGGCTAAAATTGATCAGATTATACAGTATATGTTTTAAGCATTGTAAGTAAACTCTATAATATTTTTATATGCTAAACATAACGAAATTAAAAAAAGGCCAAGTAAATGTCGTTCATTCTACTAGTGTGGTCGATGGGATTAATTTCCGTATCTTAAACTAAAGAATATATAGCATTTTAAACGAATGATTGAGGTGATTTCCTCAAGTCATTCGTTTTTTTGTGTCACAAAACTTGTTTTTTCACGACATATCTTAACGTATACGAAAAGTCGCGACAATACTTTAACAGAAAGAAGAAAAAGAACAACTGACAGTTTTAGTCCTAAAAAATCTAAACTCTTTAGATATGAGTAATATCATTTTAAACTATATCGATGCTCAAAAACGTAAAATTTGGGATCAAGATCTGTCTAGGAAAGAATTTCTATAGTTTAACTGAATAACACAAAAAGGCATATCATGCGACAAGAAAAACAATGAAAAGAGAAATTTGCCATCACTGGAACATCCGTACAGAAATTAGCATAGATTCTGAAAAATCTACCGCTAGTTTTTATTTAGTTGTTCTAACGACACCAATACTTGTAATGCTCGAAAATGTGCAATTGGGTCAGATAGTGAACCAAAGTAGAATCTCAAAGCGACAATTATGAATGTAAAAGTACCTTTTATGATTAGTTTATTCTCTAATTGATTACATCCCGTATAATTAATAAAATTACTTTACCGATTACACGATCTTATGTCAGTAGAGCTTTTAGGTACACTATCAATACAGTTCATTCCAGTATAATGTAAGGTTTTTTTTATTTTGAGTCACTTTTTGTCAATATTATTATTTACAATACCTTCTATAATAAAAGCTATTTAAGGAAGTGTTTATGAATGAGTAAAAATTCTAAAGGATTCCTAACCATCTTATTAGCTTTTATAGGGTATATGTTGGTTGGGCTGCTAAAATCATACAGTAATGAGTTGCTGAATTTTTCAACATTTATTAATGATACATTAGTTCCAAGTTTGTTTTTCATTGTATTTTTTGCTGTTGGTTATTTTATAATAAAGATATGATGACTAATTTAGCTCAACTATTCCAGCGTCAGCTGAAGATATTGCAATTCCCGATTCCTTAATCATTTATCTGGATGAGACAGAAAGTGAAGTTGCAACAGATGTGCATGTAGTTGAGGATAAAAATGATAGTTTAAAAATTAATAGTTCAGATACTTTACTAAGAGTAAGTCCTATCTTTTCAGCTGTTATTTAGATGCAAGTAGCAACTAAGTTAGGTAGTACTCCTGCAATGGATAGGTATTGGTGTGTTCGATATATAAGTGGTCGAAGTATCAAGGTTATGTATACTGGATGGGAGATAGAAGAGTTAAAAATTGGAGGTCACCGCCACAAATGGAATTTAGATTTAGAGGTACCTTAGATTTGGTATAGTTATTAAACACCAGATGCCCTGGTTTGTAGGGAAAGTCGAAGAGTATTTTTCCACTTCTGCGCCCCTTTAATTTTTCTAGTAATGCCGTGAATTTGTGATTAATTGGAAATATGAAGAAAGGAGAGTCTATGAAAACAACACTAGTTCTATTCTATAAAAAGCATCCTTATTTTACACTTCTGATAAATATATTGTTGGCTAGTGTTATCGGGATTTCTGTTGAATATCTAATAAATAAAGATTTCATAGGTTCTGGTTTTTATACGGCTTTATTTCTTGGACTTCTTGAAGCATTTTCAATTTATAAAAAATCAAAAAAATAAAATAGATTGTCGTAAGAGATCTTTTTCATTTCATTTTTTTCTGAAAACCCGTTGTTTCTGTCAGTGAAGCAGCGGGTTTTTAGATTTATTGTCTTTAGACCTAATTGAGCGCGCCGAGCGAGTGAAATACAAAACCACTTGCTATGCGGGTGGGGCAATAAAGGGAAATAGTTTAGCCCGTACAAAGTAGATGTGTAAATACCACATTGCATTCACACCAAAGTATAGAAGAAAAATAATTTATAATCAATATCGAGCCAATATTCAGGAGATCATCAAGAGATTGTGCAAATCTAAAATATAAATTTGGATATCGACACTTTTGGGTGGAAGGATACTATGTGACAAAAGTAGGACAAAATGAAGCGACCATCAAAAAGTACATTCAAGAACAAGAAAAACATGATAGTGCGTTAGATAAGCTGAGTGTACGAGAGTAAGACGATCCTTTTAAGGGCTAAGGAGTAGTACATAAACCTTTTAAGAGGTGGGCAAAACTGGCAAAGGCAATATGGCTTGAACATAAAATGTGAAAGCCAGCGTCTTTAGGCGCTGGCCGGTGTTTTGAGCTTATAGCTCTAGAGAAAACCACCCTTTTGAAGGGTGGTTATGATTAATGACTTTAGTCAGTTTTGCTCACAAAGCGTGTGGAACAAAAAACGGGTGTTTCTACGGGTAGATATTTATTTCTTGAATGGAGGTGTCCCATACATTTTTGGTGTTACTGGTTCTAATTTTGGCGCAGCGCCTTCGATCTTAGGTTCTTTCAACCATTGATATTCGCCTTCGCCATCCAATGCTTTGCCGCTAGCCCAAGAACCCTCACTACTTTGGTCTCCTTCTGAGAAGTTATAGAAGTCATAAGCAATGTCTTTTCGTTCTTTGTCACGCGGGAAAGTACTTGGGACTAAGATCGAACCTTCTTTTTCTTCTAATTCTTTCACTGCACATTCCCATAGATTTTGATGATAGCTATCTCTTGCAAGGAGAACAGACAGCATATCTTTTACGCCACGATCATCGATCATTTCGTAAATACGTGCTACTTGAAGTCTTCCTTGTGATTCGGCATTTAAATTAGCTCTAAAATCTGCTAACAAGTTGCCACTCGCAATGATATAGGCACCGCTCCATGGATTGCCCACGCTGTCAGCAGGACGAGGTCCTAAGCCAGCTACGATCGCGTGCTGTGGATTCATTCCAGAGATAATGGCACCGATTGTTGGATCTTTTTGCATCGCTGCTTCTTGATCTTCAACAGGCGCACCCTCTAATAAACGAGCAACCATTGTCGCCAACATTTCCACGTGGCCGATTTCTTCTGTTGCAATGTCCATCAGCATATCTTTATATTTTTCTTCTCCTCGGCAGCTCCAGCCTTGGAACAGGTACTGCATAGCTACACTCATCTCGCCATATTGGCCGCCGATCAGCTCCTGCAGATATTTCGCGATTAATGGATTCGGACGATCTGGTTTTGCTTCAAACTGCAATTCTTTCTGGTGTCTAAACATCAAAATTCCTCCTAATCTATTTTTAATACATTCTCATTCTGCTACGAAAGATTAAAAAATTCAAAGAAAACGATCGCGAATTATATAAAGTATTGGTATCATTAATAATTTTTTTAGAATCATACCTTATAAATTGTTATTTTCAGAACAAAATGATATCGTTATATTAAAACCGACATCGGTTACATTAAAATTTGGAGGTAAAATATGAAAAAATTATTGTTTACAGGGTTGCTGGCAAGTTCAGCATTGTTTTTATTAGGAGGATGCGGATCAAGTAATGCAAGCGATGCCAGTTCAAGTGCAGCAAATTCTTCTGAAAAAACAAGTGATGGAAGAAAAAATATTGATTTCTGGTCCTTTTGGGGATCCGGTGCACGAAAAGAAGCTATCGAAGAAATCATTGAGGATTTCAATCAATCACAAAACGAGATCCATGTAAATTATAAGTATCAGCCATGGGGTGACATCTGGACTAAATCTTTATCTGCAATAACAGCTGGAAATGCACCCGATGTTATTGTACAGGACATAAATTCCGTTGCCCAAAGAGCAGAAGCACAGCAAGCAACTAATCTCTCCAAATATGTAGAAAAAGACACTTCTAAGGATTTTTATCCGCAGCTTTGGGATACAGTAGAATATGAAGGTGATCCTTATGCGATCCCATTCAATACAGATACACAAGTCATTTTTTATAATAAAAAGTTATTTAAAGAAGCTGGAATCAGTGAACAAGATCTACCGACAACTTGGGATGAATTAGAAGAAACAGCACGTAAACTAGATAAAAAAGAAGGAAAAGAATTTACACGCATCGGTTTTTATCCATTATGGAATTTAGGGGCTGATGTATGGGCGCTAAACGCAGATAACGGGACTAGTTGGTTTGACAAAGATGAAAAAGTCAAGATTGATACTAAAAATAAAGTGGAAGCCTTGGAGTGGATCCAAGACTGGCAAGATTATTATGGGAAAAATACGATCAATAAATTAGAAGCCGAATTTGGGTCTGGTGTATCTGATCCATTTATTTCCGGATTAGTAGCCATGCGTGCCCAAAATATCAATTATTACTCTAGTTTGATGGAAAATGCACCGGATGATTTTGATTTTGGCGTGATGCAGCTCCCAGAAAAAGAAGAAGGTTCAGGCCATTGGTCGTGGGGTGGCGGATTCGTCTTGGAAGTACCATACGGAGCAAAAGATCCTGAGGCCTCTTATGAATTCATCAAATATCTTTCTTCTCCAGAAGTACAAGAAAAATTCGGCGAAAAAAGTTTTGATATCATGGCGAGCAAGACAGCCAATGAGAATTTAGTGAATAATGACAACCTAACGGATAAAGGAAAAATGATCTATCAAATGGCGGACGAAAACTTTAAAAATACGGTGATCACACCAGTTCCTTTAGATGCTCCGGATTACACGACATTAGTGAATGAACAGATTGACCAGATTCTTTTAGGAACAAAATCACCAAAAGAAGGATTGGCAGATGCACAAAAAGCAGTAGAAAACTTAGTCAAGCAAAATCAATAATCCATTTTTGACTGTCTAGGTACAGAGGAGGCAAGAAAATTTGAAGCGTTTATCTATCCGAAAGAAAAAAGAAGCAAGATGGGCCTATTTATTTATCTCGCCTTTTATTATCGGGTTCTTGGTATTTATGCTAGGGCCTATGCTTTTTTCAGTTATTGGTAGTTTCACCGATTATAATTTGACATCCAAGATGAATTTCATTGGTCTAGCAAATTTCAAAAGAATGTTCGTTCACGATGATTTATTTTGGAAATCGTTATACAACACCGTTTATTTCGTCATCTTCAATGTACCGTTGACGACGATTTTCAGTGTGTTTTTAGCCACAGTACTCAATCAAAAAATCAAAGGAATCAGTGTATTCCGTACAGCTTTCTATTTACCGGCAGTCTTATCAGGAGTAGCAGTCTACATCTTATGGATGCAGCTGCTTTCTCCATCTGCAGGATTGATCAACACATTTCTGGGCTGGTTCCATATCCCTGGACCAGCTTGGCTGTTTGATCCACAATGGACGAAACCTGCGTTGATTTTGATGAAAATATGGAGTTCTGGAGGAGCAATGCTACTTTACTTAGCTACATTACAAAATGTTCCTAGATCTTTATATGAATCAGCAGAAATCGATGGAGCAGGCGTTTGGGGAAAGTTCAAAAGTATTACTTTGCCATTAATCACTCCTATTATTTTTTACGATGTGATCACCTCTACGATCGGTTCTTTCCAAATTTTTCAAGAAGCTTATGTCATGACGAAAAATGGAACAGGCGGACCTGCAAATTCTTTGCTTTTTTATAATCTGCATATGTGGAACAAGGCGTTCGTAGCTTTTGATATGGGTTATGCGATGGCTATGTCAATGATCCTGTTTCTGATCGTGTTGGTTCTGACGTTTGTCAATTTGAAGCTTGCACCTAAGTGGGTCTATTATTCTGGAGGTGACGGCAAATGATGGATTATTTCAAAAAGACCAGTGTGAATCGGCAAACAAAAAAAATACTAAGTTATGTCCTCATGACAGTGATAGGAATCATTTTGATCATTCCATTGCTTTGGATGGTGTTTACTTCATTGAAACCAATGGAAGAAATCGTTCGTTATCCTCCGACCTTTTTCCCAGAAAAAATCGTATGGGAAAACTATCTGGATACGATTGCCGCCTTTCCTTTTTGGCGCTATGCAAGAAATACATTATTCATCACTGTGCTAGTAGTGATCGGTAATGTCCTTTCAAATTCTTTTATTGCTTATGGATTTGCGAAGCTTGATTTTCCTGGGAAAAAGCTGATGTTTGCTTTGGTTCTTTCTACGATGATGATCCCGGGGTTTGTAACGATGATCCCTCAATATGTATTATTCTCCAAGATCGGCTGGGTAGGTACTTATTTGCCCCTGATCGTTCCATCGTTCTTCGGCAATGCGTTCAATATATTTCTGATGCGTCAATTTTACTTATCGATCAATAATGAATTGATCGAAGCTGCTGAAATCGACGGAGCGAATCATTTGTATATTTGGAGTCATTTGATGCTTCCATTGACGAAACCTGCCTTGATTACCATTGCGATCAATTCCTTCAACGCAGCTTGGAATGATTTCTTAGGTCCTCTGTTATATATCCAAGATCAAGAAAAATACACGTTACAGATTGGCTTGCAAGTTTTTCAGAACCAAGCAACGACACAATGGAATTATCTGATGGCAGGAGCAACACTTGTCTTGATCCCGACGATTTTGCTGTTCTTTTTTGCACAACGTTATTTCATTGAAGGGATGGATTTGACAGGAGGTTCAAAAGGATGATGAATCGATCGATTGGTAAAAAAGCCAATGATTATTTCTTAGAAATCATTGAATGGATTCCACGTCTTATCCATTTACAGCTACTATGGTTCCTGTGCGTCTTGCCTGTTTTCACATTAGGAACTGCAAGTCGAACAGTTCTGTATATGATTTATCATTACAAAAAAAATGAAGAGAAAAAGCTCGGTTCACTATTCTGGAAAAAGTTTCGTGAGAACTTCTCTCTTTATGGAAAGCAAGATAGTTTAGCAAGTGTTTATTTTCTTCTTCTATTGATCGATTATCAGATTTTCCGCTATTGGGGTGGGGGAATTGGCTATACATTGATGTATACTACGTTGTTTTTGCTTCTATTAAGCGCGCTTCTCTTTAGTTACAAAATCTTGCTTCAACTGGAACAAAAAGAAGCTTCTTGGATTACTGCATTTTTCTTGTTTTTTAATGATTTCAAAAGCGCGCTTTTCTATTTGGCAGGCACGTTGATCCTTCTTGTCGCATTCTGGTTTGCAGGACCAATCTATTTTGCTTTATTAGGTTTCAGTTTCTTGTTTTATTTTCAAGTCCTGCTTTTTATCCATCGTACGCAAGAAAAGGTTCTTAAAAAGGAGGAATAACATGTTGCGTTTGATTGCTAAAATCGATGATAGTATTATCAACAAGTTCGCCAAGCAACGGAAAACGGATAGTCGAAAAATCAATTTTTTGAAATTTATCAGTAATATCTCTAATGGTGGTTTTATTTGGTTGCTCCTTGCTGCTGTTTTAGTCTTGATACCTGATACTAGAGAATATGGTCTAGCCATTCTTATCGGCAGTTTGATCTATTTTTTTGTTGGTTTGCTTTTTATCAAAAAAACGACAAGACGGAAAAGACCTTATGAAAAAAATCGTCGGCTTGTCCTTTACACAAGTAAACCGAAGACTTCTTCTTTTCCTTCAGGACATACAGCGCTAGCCTTTTTATCAGTAGCTGCGTTGTTCGAATTAAGTCCAGTTGCAGGAATATTAGCCTTTTTATTTGCTTGTTTGATCGCTTATTCGAGGATTTTTTTACTTTTACATTATCCTACTGACATTTTAGGAGGAGCTATTTTAGGAAGTGTTATTGGCATCCTATGCGCTGCCGTTATCTGAATTAATTGTACGAATAAAGCATGAGTGCGTAAATGCGCATTTGTGCTTTATTTTTTTGTTTCGAGGAAAGCGTAGTTGTTTATTCATTTGTCTTAATAACTTAAGTTTTGTTAAATGAGAACGTTATAAAATTTTATAATTTAATTTTAATAATAAACGTTGTATAATTGGTGTTTTTTAACTAAAAAGGATATTTTTTGATTTAAAATTAAAATTAAATTAAATTATAATTAGATGGGCATTGTTTTGTTGATTGTTGTGAAAGAAGACAAATATTTTTGAAAGGAGTATAAGGATGTGAAAGGGTTAAAATTGAAGCTTTTGCAGTTAGTAACTGTCAGTTTGCTATTTGGACCATATTTCCAGTCAGTCTATCATATGACGACACTGGATGTAGCTGCTGAGTCAACAGAAACAAAGGAGGATGAGGTATTCTTAGATGAGGACTATGCAAAAATTGAAGGGAAGTATATTGAAAAAGAAGAAACCCTTGAATGGCATCTGGCTTTTGAAAAAAAGGAAAGTGCCAATGAAGGTAGAATACGTTTAGCAATCGATGCGGCAGCCGCCGGGATTGGTACCGTAAAAAACGTTCGTGGAACAGGTCTATCCTCCTATGATGAAGATGGAGAAGACCTAAAAGTCGAGACAATCGATGGTCAAGAATGGTATGTCGGAAAAGTTTATTCAAAAGAAGCAGAAACCGGCACATTGATTTTTGAAACAGAAAAGATCCCCGATGTGAACGAAGGGGAACTACCTCTTCAAGTGGTGGTTGATGAAAGAATAGATAACCAAGAATTACAAGAAAATGAAACTGATACAGAAGATTCCGCTGAAATTCAACGTAGCGAAGAAAATGAGATGGAAAAGCTGGACGAACCAATCGTACCCAGCGGTCAAGCACTCCAGCGCATTCAACGCCAGTTATTCAACGGTATTTTGGAGCGTCTTGGGCCAACAGCTACGCAAGACCCCTATGAATATATCTATCCTAGCGGAGAAGTTGAAAACGAACAGCATCGCTACCCGAAATTTACAACGAATGACTATACAAAAGTGTTAGGAAATTGGACACAAAGCAATGAACGCTATCAAGGAGACAAAGGCTCGCCATATGACGGAGAGAACTTAATCGATGATAGTGATTATACAAACGGGGGAGCGAACTGGCGAAATTACGACTATGCTACTAATAATGGATCAACTGCAGGCGAAGAAGATAGAAACGTTCCAGCTCAAACCGTTCAGCTTTGGGGAAATGAACGGAATTTTGAAAACAGTTACTTGGATTATAACGGGGCGTACATCAAAAAATGGGTAGAACCTGTTCTGCCAAGCAGCACAGCATCTGATCTACATCCTGAAGATGCAACAACCCTTTACAATGTCTATCTAGATGTCATCGGGAGCGAGAAAAAGGAAATCAGTCCAATCGATATCGTTTTTGTTCTAGATAAGTCAGCGAGTATGAGTGAATTAACTGTTGGGACCAATAGTCAAACTAAAAATGCTGCGTTGATTGAGGCAGTAAACGAAATGAGTAAAGATCTGCTCTCTGACCCGAGTCTGGATATTCGAATCGGTATGGTGAATTTTTACCATAATAGTACAGCTATCAATAACCATGAGCAAATCAGTTCGGACATCTTTCCATTGACAAATGATATCAATCGTTTGACGGGAAGTGAGAATACAGCATTAAATCGTACACCAATCGGAGGAACTCCGCTTACACTAGGGCTTAAAAATGGCTATGAAACATTGTATAAAGACAATGGCGGAGAAAATAGAAATCCAGAAAAAATCCTGATCGTTGTGGGAGATGGGACACCGACCTTCAGTTATGCACCGATTCAGTCAAGTTATCGTACGAACACTAATGGAGCTTGGAGCAACTGGACTGTGATGGAAGATAAGATTGCTGAAGATAATGGCGTTTTGTTCAGAAATTTTGAGGAGTTTTCTGGGAATACTTCTAATGCAGGGTTTACTCATCCAGTTACCTATGCATCTGACTTTAACCGTCCAGAAGATGAAGTAAATGTACACTATCGTTATGGAGAGGTAAAAGAAGGAGATAATAAAGCGACTCACTGGGTTGGTGATGGTTCTTCTAATAACAATACGAATGGCAGTCCTACTTCGCAAGAAAAGTCATCTGCGATCAACACAGTTGCTTATCATCATTGGCTGAAAAACAAGTATCAAGAGAACCCGCCAAGTATCTTCTCCATTGGTTTAGGAATCGATGGAAACGTTAGCGGGAGACAACGACTAGATGCTATTGGACGAAATGTATTGAAAAATATTGCTGATTTAGAAGAAGATGGCGTAACACCGCGATATTACAATGCGAACAACAAGAATGACATTGTTACAGCCTTGGAGGATATCTCTTCTACCTTCAAGAGAACGATCCAGCAAGCCACACTTTATGATGAAACTGGTTTTAATGTCTCACCATTTAGAGCTGGCAGATCGGCAGATATTCAGTTTTACCATCTAGATCCAGGAGAAAACGGCATGAAGTACCAAGAGCCAGAAATATGGGATGAAGAACGTCATGGACAAGCCCCACCAGAAGTAGTGGCGACTCCGACAACGTATGTCGGACGGGAAAACCAAGCTTATAAATTTTCTCCGATTTCTTTAGGTGAAGGGGAAATGGTCAGGATCAAGTACCAAGTAAAACTTGATGCGGGAGCTCAAGACGGAAATTTTTACACAGTGAACAATATGGCCTATATTCAGAACCTGGAGGATTATGAGAATGATATCACTACTGGACGGATGTATTTCCCATCTCCTTCCATTCGTTACGAACATAAAGGCCGTAATTTCCAAGTCAGCAAGAAGGGTCAAAATGGAGAGCCGTTGGCTGGAGTCGAATTTGCATTATATGACCAAAATCCAGAGAGTGGGGAAGCCGAACCAATCGAAACAAGTAAAACGACCACGGACGGAATAGCGATCTTTGAAACGAAGATGCCGATTTTAGGAGATGAAACTGGAGCAGTCAGCGACATATTTTGGATCAGAGAGATCGCTGGACCACCACGTTATCAGTTAGTAGATGAGACATATCAATTCCAAATCAAAAAATATGCAGCCAACGAAGATGAGATGTTAGGTCACTACGAGCTTGTAGATGAATATACATCTGGTTCGAGAGTCGGCGGACCGGAAGGTAAAGATCCGAATTCCTATTATGAAGGAGAATATCACAAGCTTTCTGTTGTACAAGAGCCCAACATAGAAGGCACAGAGTATGATGAGTTGTATGTCAAACTGGAAATGCGAAATGAATTCAAGCCAATCCACATGAATATCAATAAACTAATTGAAGGAAGTAATATGCCAATCAATGGCGCAGAGTTTGAACTTTATGAAACAGATGGTAACGGACTGGAAATCGGATATCCAGTAGCGAAAGGGCTTTCTGGTGTGAACGAAGTGGAGGAAGAGAAAGGGAGGCTCACGTTCTATTCAGTAGATGAAGACGGGAAATATGTAATCGTGGATGGTGAGAAAGTTATTCATCCAATCGGAGAGCCAGATTCATTTGTTTATAAGGATAGTGAAGAAACTACTAACTATGCAGAATACAAAATCATTGAGAGCCAGAACCCAGAAGGTTTCAAAGAACCTGACGAAAATGACACATGGATCTTGCGAATTTACGATAATGGTATAGGGACTATCCAGCTCAAGCAAACAGGTGAAGAAAATTGGCAATATCTCACGTATACAACAGATGAAGAGGATCGTTTATGGGTAGCATTCACTGCTTACAATACGTTTGATTATCGGGAGATCCGAGTGAGAAAATTAGACCATGAAGGCCATACATTAGATGGTGCAGGTTTCGATATCAGGAAAGTGGGGGATTCTTCCTTCCCGCTGTATCGAGCATACACTGGTAATCCGTTAGAACCAGAAGAATCGAAACGTTTGCCTGGGATCGGATACTTCTATTCTCGTGCCGTAGGAGTAGAAAAGTATGTCGATTTAAATTACGACCAACCCCTGCATCTGTCTATCGGTGAATATGAGGTCTCGGAATCTGTCGCACCAAATGGGTATCGGCTATCTGATCAAGTGTTCCAGTTTGCACTGAATGAAGAAGGTAAGTTTATCATTGAAGATACGGTCATCGAAGACGAAACTGCTCCCTTGCCGGAAGGCTATGAAATCATCGATGGTGTACTACAAGTAACCTTAGAAGATGAACTAACGCCAATCGATTTGGAACTTTTGAAAATTGACAGTATGAATAGCCGACGTCTCGAAGGCGCAGAATTTTCAATTGAGAAACAAAATAGTGCAGGAGAGTATGAAATCATCGAGGGAGGCTTGGCACCAGATCCAAACGATTCTTCCCTATTCAATGCTTCAGACTTGTTGGAAGGGGTCTATCGGATCAAGGAAGTGAAGTCACCTGACAGCTATAGAAAACTTCCAGGTTACTTTATTTTAGAAATTAGTTATCGAGAAGAACCTGACATAGAAAATGATCGGGTAGTTCCAGGAAAAGAAGCGGGTACACTAAAAGTTGAGATTTCGTATTATCCAAACGAAGAAGCAGAGACGCCTGATCTACAGCAAGAGTTAGAATATGAACTTTTGGAGACAAATCGAATCAGATTACAGCTTAGTGTCGGGAACGATCCTGAAAATCCGTTGCCTGCTACAGGAGGATCCGGACGATTATTCTATATCCTGCTTGCTGCATTCTTCATGGCGCTTGCAGGAGCAGCCTATGGTTTGTTTGTCAGACAATCTAAAAAGGAGGGAGCAAGGTAATGAAAAAGCTGTTGTGTTTGATGCTTCAATTACTTGTTTTACTACCGCTTGCAGCAGTCCTTCTTCCACAGGCGATGTCGGCAGAAGAATCAGGGGAAGATGTCGTGGAATTCGTGTTGCATAAACGGATGATTCGAGATATCGATTATAACGATCAATTTGAATACCATGAAAATGATGGCTTGGCTATCTCTGAGGAAGCAGGGGAAACAGCAGATATCATTTCACAGACGGTGCCACTAAATGGAGCGACATTTGCCATTTACGACATGACCGATTATTATCATGAAAAAAAAGCTGCTGAAAACATGACTCCTAAAGAATTCGTCCAGCAAATCGCTGAAACGAACAGAAACAATATCCGTCAGCTAATCACAGAAGAAAGGCTTGTCCAAATAGGGACTTCGGTAACAACTGGGAAAGATACGGTTGGCGGATTAGGAGACGGGATTGCACGTATCAAAGCACCTAAGAAAAACCAAGATCGGGATGCAGTTTATTTGATTTTCGAAGAATCGATTGATCCAGAAGTTGGATTGGATGTTGATATCGATCAGACAGCTATCCCAATTGCTGCTATTTTGCCAATTTATCACCCGACAGAATCAACCGAGGAACTGCAAGAGATTCATATCTATCCTAAAAATGTCGGTTATCTAAGAGATCCATACTTCTTCAAGTATGGACGTCAAAGAGGAACAACTGAAAAAGGAAAACCATTAGAAGGTGCTGTTTTTGCTCTATATCAGATGATAGAAGGGGAGAAATATTATTTAGATATGGCTCCTGCTAATGACTTGAAAAATCAATGGATCAAACCAGCAGACAATGATCCTTTGAATGACAAAAATGTAAGCAAATTCATTTCGGATAAAGAGGGCCTTGTTACGACAGGACAACGTTTCTTGCCTTCTGGCACCTATTATTTTGAAGAATTAAAAGGTGTGGAAGGTTACGAGATGGATGAAGCAAGTAAGAGAATCGAGGTCATCATCCCTGAATTTTGGGTGGATGCAAAAGGCCAACCACAATATGTAGTAGTTAACGGACAGGAGATGGCTGAATTAGAATCCGGGAAAGTTCCAGTCTCTGCCTATGAATCCGCAACACCACGTGTTTATAACGAGACCGTAAAAGAAACAACGGACAACCCGAAAGAGCCGAGTGGTCCAAGCAATCCAGGTCAATCAGGAAAATGGTCCGTATTCCCGCAAACGAATGAAGCAAGAACGTTGATTTCTTTACTAGGAATTCTTTTATTGTTAGGTGCTGTTTTATTAATAAAAAAAGAACGGGGAGAAAAAAATGAATAAAAAAATGATTGTCACGGGAATGAGTGTACTGTTACTCGTTACTGCGGGAATAGGGATTTTCGGGAACGGAAAACTAGTCCAAGCCGAAGAAGTCGCACAAAAACCAAGTGAAGTGACGATTACATTACACAAAAAAGGTTTCTCATCTGTTCCGGAAGAACGACCGAATAGCGGATTGGTTTCTACGGATTTTGGTGAAGAAAATATTCCAGGAGTCGATTTTGATTTGTTTGACGTAACGGAAGTATATTACGATTTGATTCGAGATAATCCTTTAACTCCGGAACGAGAAGACGGTCTTAATTCTGCCGAAGCGATTGAATGGATTCAAAAACGGCACACAGAAAGTTGGTTTTTAAAATATCGACTGACAAGTATTGACAAACAAACAACGAATGAAGCTGGAGAAGCGGTATTTTCTACCGTCCAAGTGACGGAAGAAGCACCTTCTTCTAGAGATAAAGTCTATCTTTTCTTAGAAACTTATTCGCCAGCTCATATTTCCAGAATCGCGTCTCCAATGGTTGTTATGATGCCAGTGATGATGCCTGATATGGTGGATGGTGTGTGGGATGGTTCTACATGGAAAGACACATACAATACAGATGTGCATTTGTATCCGAAAAACGAAATCAGAGAAGCAGATAAACAGATGAATGTAGAGGAAAGCGACCTTAGACAAGTAACGATTATTAATGAAGCTGGAGAACAAGAAACGATTTCTTATATTGATCTAGAAAGAGGAAAAACGGCTTCTTACACGATCACAGCACCTATTCCTTATTTCATCGATTCTGTCCTTGAAAACGGAAGCGCTGTTATCAAAAATTACAAAATCACAGATACGCCTACAGTTGGTCTAACTTATTATGATCAGGAAATAGAAGTGCGAGCCGGCGAGACGATTTTAACAAAAGGACAAGATTATATAGTAGAAGTAGTAAACAACGGGTTTGTCGTGACGATTTTGACAGAAGAAAATGGAGTAGCCAAAGTAGATACTTTAGGTAGATTAGCAGATGCACGTGGAGGAGATTTAACGATCACGTATAATTTGAAGGTTTCCACAGAACTAGAAGCGGATGATTTCCATAACAACACAGCGGTTATTGAAATCGGACGAAATGATGAATTTGATTATGAAGAAGGAGTAGAGCCGCCAGAGAAAGTCACAACAGGTGGAAGAAAGTTTGAAAAATATGATGCATCAAGCAGTGAATTGCTTAAAGATGCAAGATTCGAATTGTGGAATGAAGACCGTTCTGAATACGCAATATTTTATAAAGGGGAGTCGTCTTTAGCTGTTTATGAATCAGGAGCAGATAGAATTGAGTGGGCAACAAGCGGACAAGCAACAGAATTTGTCGCAGATGGAAATGGATACTTTGAGGTTCAAGGGTTAGATTATGGAACCTATCAAATGAAAGAGACCATGGCGCCAGAAGGTTATGTACTTCCAACAGGTGAGGCAGCCTTTACTGAATTTATCATCTCTTATGGAAGCTATAATGAAGAAATTCAGATCGTAGGAGTAGAAAATCCAGGGCCAGAAAGAGTACCGAATATGAAACGCGGGTCACTTCCTGCTACTGGTGGGAACGGGCTCTTGGCATTCTTACTAATCGGAATAAGTTTGATGATTGGAGCGTACAGCTGGTACCGTAAATCTAAAATGAAGTCTGAAGTATAAGCAACAAAAATAAGCTGCAGCAATCGGTTTTATAAAGGTTGCTGCAGTTTTTTTAAATAAGAAGGTGAAGAAAATGAAAAAGAAAACAGGTAATAGACCTCAAGCCCAAATCAGTCTTTTATTACAATTATTTATGGCAGTGATGTTTCTTGCCGGAGCTGCAGTTTTTACATATCCATTTTTAGCAGATGCTCTCAGCAATTATTTGGATCAAAGAAGGATCGAGAATTATCAAAAGCAGCTTGAACGCGATAAAGAAGAAAAACATGAGCAACAATTAGCAGTGCATGAAAAGAAAAATCAGACGCTTGCTCATACATCAGTAATCCCAGGAATGGGACAAGTCAAAGATCCTTTTGAGCAAGCGGTTAGAAATGTCCAAAATCCAGGAAAAGAATATTACGAACAACATATGATCGGAGCCATCTATATTCCGAAAATCAATGTTAGCTTGCCTTTATTTGATGAAACGAATGATCTTTTGTTAGATAGAGGAGCGACAGTCCTGCAAGGCACCTCTTTTCCAACTGGAGGAGAGAGTACACATTCCGTGATTACCGCCCATAGCGGTATTGCTGAGAAAAAACTCTTTACGGATCTTGAAGAAATGGAGCAAGATGACCGATTCTATCTTGAAGTGTATGGTCGGATGCTCGCTTATGAAGTCGTTGAGAAAATTGTTGTCCTTCCAACAAAAACAAATACATTAGCAATCAGAGAAAAGCAGGATCTAGTCACACTTATCACTTGTACACCTTACACCGTGAACACTCACCGATTACTAGTGACAGGAAGGCGAGTTCCCTTTACAGAAGAAGTCTCTTCAAAGATAGAACAGACAAAAAAATACCATCTTTATCGATTACTTATACTCCTTCTAGGTATATTGCTAGTGCTAACGCTTTTCGGTTATTGGTGTTATCGAAAATTTAAAAGACAAAAACAACTAAGGAAAAATAACAGATAATAGACCAATTATTAAGAATAACATAATAAATTTAAGCTGCTTGGAAGAGACAAACGCGATTAAATCGCATATTTCCAGTTTTTTTAACGTTTGCTAAAATGACATTTTCCAGGTAAGCCAACTTGTTTCACAAGGGCTTCTTTGATATTGTAGTAGCAAGATGAAAGATGGAGGGATTTTTTATGGCAAAAATCATGGTAGTCGAAGACGAAGAGATCATTCGACAATTGATCATGGAGGAACTTGAGAAATGGCAATTTGAAACCTTTGGAACGACCGATTTCAATCAAGTGTTCTCAGACTTTGAAAGAGAAGAACCACAGCTTGTATTACTAGATATTAATCTTCCCGTTTTGGATGGCTATTATTGGTGTCAAAAAATACGTGAAGTATCGAAAGTACCGATCATTTTTATCTCCAGCAGGAATACGAATATGGATATGATCATGGCTATGAACATGGGGGCAGATGATTTTGTGACAAAACCTTTCCAAATCGATGTACTGATTGCAAAAATCAATGCATTACTTCGCCGTTCTTACAACTACACAGAATTATCTAGTGAAATGATGAGCCACAATGGCATTACGTTGAATGTTGACAACGGAAGTATGGAAATCAACGGAGAGATCATTGATTTGAGCAAAAATGAATATCGTCTATTATTTATTTTGATGAAGCACAATGGAAAGATCTTAAGTCGGGAAAAATTGCTGCGAGCACTGTGGGATGACGAACGATTTGTAGATGACAATACATTGACAGTCAACATAAATCGGTTACGCCGAAAAATCGAACAGGCAGGTATCCAAGGATATATCGAAACAAAAGTAGGACAGGGATATATCGTTCCCTGAAAGGATGAGCGGTTAAGATGAATTTTTTTAAATATTTGAAAGATCAGTGGACATTGATCTTGGGATGGCTGTTTTTTATTGCATTGACGATCTTTGTGATGTGGCTGGCGCCAAACATCAAAGTGGATTTGAGCACAATTGCTTATTTAGCTTTGATTGAGGGCGTCTTTCTGATTTTTTATCTGCTGGGTGGTTACTTGAGCAAGAGAAGATGGTGGGGAAAATTAGCCGACATACAAAAAACTTCCCCTTTGCAAAACTATTTGAGCGGTGGACGAACAGAAGAAGAAAAACTTGTGGAAGAATATATCAATCAGCTGATCCGTGAACACCAAGAAGTAATGCAATCAGCAATCAGTAATCAACAAGACCAAAAAGATTATATTGACTCATGGGTCCATGAAATCAAAGTGCCACTTTCCGCTTCTAAATTGCTAGTTCGTTCGATCGAGTTCGATATTGACGATCAAAAGTATACATTACTAGAAAATGAATTATCAAAAATCGATGAATACGTAGAACAAGTTTTGTATTATGCAAGACTCGACAGTTTCTCGCGGGACTACCTCATCCAAGAATATGGACTAAAAGGAATCATTCAGCCTGTGATACGCAGTCAGGCAAATTATTTTATCCAAAAAAATATTCGCTACGAGATTGTTGGTGAGGATCATACTGTTTTGACCGATGCTAAATGGATCGCTTTTATCTTCAACCAATTGCTTAGTAATGCCATCAAATATACGCCGGATCACGGAAACATCATTGTGAGCATAGAAAAGGAAGCACAAGGAGTCAGCCTTTCAGTTAAAGATTCAGGGATCGGTATCCCAGCGGAAGACTTGAAACGGATCTTTGATAAGGGATTTACTGGGAGAAATGGTCGACTTAGCAAAACACATTCAACAGGATTAGGACTTTATTTAGCAAAAAATCTGGCCGAAAAATTAGGTATCCATTTGACGGCTGAATCAACTGAAGGAAAAGGGACAACAATGACTTTATTTTTCCCAATCTTAAATTTTTATAATGAAAAACGTTAGAAAATCGTTAGAAACGAAAAAAAGTGCTTGTGTTGTTAACGTTTTCGCTGATAAGTTTCTTATCATGTGAAATAAAAGGAGATTGGTTATGGAAATTTTAATAGCATTAGTCCCTATGTTGGCATGGGGTAGTATTGGTTTAGTAAGTGGTAAAATTGGTGGCGATGCCAATCAACAAACACTAGGAATGACGATCGGTGCATTTCTGTTTTCTTTAGTTGTCTTTTTCGTTGTTAGTCCTGTAATCACCCCTTGGATTTTCTTGATCGGATTTTTATCCGGCTTAGCTTGGAGTGTTGGACAAAATGGACAGTTCCATGGAATGAAGTACATGGGTGTTTCTGTAGGGTTACCATTGTCTACTGGTTTTCAATTAATTTTGAATACGATTGCGGGAGCCGTTTTCTTCCATGAATGGACACAAACGAAAGATTATGTATACGGTATTATTGCTTTAGCTCTTCTTGTAAGCGGTGCGTATTTGACTGCCCGACAAGATGACGAAGGAAAAATAGATACAGATAATAAAATGCTTGATTTTGGTAAGGGTTTTAGAGCATTGATCTTCTCTACGATTGGTTATGGTGTATATACCATCATCGTCAACTGGGCGAATTTGGATGCGATGTCAATTATCTTACCTCAAAGTATCGGAATGATCTTAGGCGCAAGCTTCTTTGCTTTCCGTAAAGTTAAAGTCGATCAGTTTGTGTGGAAAAACATGATCTGTGGATTATTATGGGGCTTAGGAAACATCTGCATGCTTCTAACAGTCAAATCACTTGGTTTAGCTGTTGGCTTCTCACTTTCACAAATGGGGATCATTATCTCTACTTTAGGTGGGATTTTCATCCTTGGCGAAAGAAAAACGAAAAAAGAGCTCATTTATGTTATTGTTGGTTGCCTTTTAGTCATTTTAGGTGGTATCCTTTTAGGGTATATGAAAACAGTTTAATCGCTGTTTTCCAACCTAAAATGGGGAGGAACTTCAATGGATTTGTTTCGTAAGAAAGAGATCAATCTCAATCATACGAGTGAGATGAAAAAAGAACTAAAAACGTCTGATTTGATCATGCTTGGAATTGGTGCGATCATCGGTACGGGAATATTTGTGGTGACAGGGGTTGCGGCCAATCAAAATGCTGGTCCAGCACTGTCACTTTCATTTGTCTTAGCTGCAATCGTTGTCATTTTGTCTGGACTAAGTTTCGCAGAATTTGCTTCGCGAGTGCCAGTGATTGGTGGGCCATATGCCTATCTGTATGTTGTATTTGGTGAATTTGCTGCCTGGCTGACAGGGTGGTTGTTGATCGGGGAATTTTTACTAGCAGTTTCCTCTGTTGCTTCCGGATGGTCTGGCTATATGCAAGGTTTTTTGAAAAGTTTAGGGGCCGAACTTCCACAAGCATTAACTGGCGGGTACAATCCGGAAAATGGTACATACATTGACTTGATTGCGGTGCTCGTAGTGATATTCGTCACTTACATCGTGTCGCTTGAAGCCAAGAAAGCATTACGTTTGAATAATGCCATGGTATATGTCAAATTTGGTATCATCGCGTTGTTTATCATTGTAGGAATATTTTTCGTTAAACCTGATAACTGGCAGCCATTCATGCCTTTTGGTTTTTCCGGTGTGCTAGATGGTGCAGCTCTTGTGTTTTTTGCTTTCTTGGGATTTGATGCCGTTGCAATGGCAGCCGAGGAAGTCAAAAACCCGCAAAAAGATGTGCCAAGAGGAATCATTGGTTCGATACTGATTGCTACTGTCCTTTACATCATCGTGACGCTGATCTTGACAGGAATCGTTCCGTATACTGAACTAGGAGTCAATGACCCAGTGGCTTTTGCAATGAGGTATGTAGGACATGGAACAGTGGGCGCGGTGATCGCTGTAGGGGCAATTTTAACGCTACTGACGGTAACGATCTCGATGATGTATTCACTTGCTCGTTTACTGTTTGCTGTCAGCAAGGATGGCTTACTTCCTAAGTTTATGACAGAAATCGATCAAAAGCATCGTACACCGAAAAAAGCGACTTATGCCGCTGGTGTGGCAGCTGTATTCTTTGCCGGATTTTTCCCATTGAATGTATTAGCGGAACTAACGAATATCATGGCGCTCGCCTATTTGATGCTTGTTAGTCTAGGCTTACTGAAGTTGAGAAAAATGTTTGGCAAACCAAAAGCTGGAGAATTCAAAGTGCCATTCGTTCCGCTATTGCCAATCGTCTCCATCTTGACTTGTATTGTATTGATGCTTCGTCTGCAAACTGTGACATGGATCGTGTTCGGTATCGTAATGGTTATTGGACTGATCATTTATTTTGGCTATGGCTATGGACACAGCAAGATGAATGAGAAATAGACTCCAATGGAGAAGTTAGAAGAAAGATAAGAAAAACGCCCATCAACAGTTGTAATAAACTGTTGTTGGGCGTTTGTTTTAGTAACAAGCGAAAGGTGATCTATTGGGTTAAATCCAACAGTTTTTGTTTCAGATCTTCTTCCATGTGTCCAAGCTCTACTTCTGCATGACGACGTTTTTCTTTTCCTTCTTTTTGGATACGCAATGTCTCTTGGATTGTTTCGATCAAATCATTTTGAGTGGTTTGAAGGGTCTCGATATCCACGATTCCACGTTCATTTTCTTTCGCTGTTTCGATGGCTGAGATTTTCAGCATTTCTGAATTTTTCTTCAATAAGTCGTTTGTTGTTTCAGAGACTTGGCGTTGAGCAGTTACTGCATCTTTTTGACGAAGCAAGGTCAATGCGATCACGACTTGGTTTTTCCACAGCGGAATGGCTGTAGCGATAGATGCTTGGATCTTTTCAGCCAAGGCCTGATTTGTGTTTTGGATCAAACGGATTTGTGGTGCTTGCTGGATCGTGATCTGTCTAGCTAAGCGAAGATCATGCGTACGTTTATCTAGACGATCTAGGAATTGCGTGTAATCATTGGCAATCTGAACATCCATCTGATCGCCAGTTTCTTCTGCTCTTTTCATCGCTTCTGGAATGATCGTTGTTTGAAGTTCTTCCATTTTCAATTCTCCAGCAGCGATATAAATATTCAGTGCATCAAAGTAGTCTTTGTTTTTCTGGTAAAGCTGTTCTAACATCAGATTATCTTTTAGCAGACCGTCTTTTTCTTTATCTAATTTCACTGAAATCTTGTCAATTTGTGCACCAATCTTTTGATATTTTGCTGTCACTTCATAGATCGATTGTTTGACCTTCCCGAAGACACGCTGGAAGATGTTCCCTTCTCCGGCACGCAGTTCGTCAGGATTGGCTTCTTGGAGACGATACATCAGTTCAGTTAAGGAATCTCCTACAGGACCAATATCTTGTGCTTGCACATGATTCAACATCGATTGTGAGAATTCACTTAATTTTGCTTGGGCAGCCGATCCGTAGCTGATGACAGACTGTGCATCATTAGCATCGATTTTTGCTGCTAGCTGTTTAGCTTGTTCTTGGCGTTCCGCCGGTAGTTTGTCAATTAAACGAGCAGCTGTCTGTTGCTCTTGGAGCTGATCAATCTCCGCTTGTTGTGAAGTGGTCAGCGTATCTGTTGGAGTTGAAAACGGGTTGTTCAATAAATCTTCAAGTGTATCGTTAACTGGTGTAACATCTTTTGTTTCAGTCGGTTTATGATCCATAAAAAATTCCTCCTTGTTGAATCTGTTCTCGATTCTTACATGAATGTCTCTACTTTAGAAAAAGTACTCGAAACAGCCAGACATCATCTGAATGTTCCGAGTCTTCTTTTATGAACAAAAGAGTTAATCCTTTTGTTCTGGTTCATATTTATTATCACGCTTTAAGCTCTGTTTCGCAACAGATATCTCTACGTCGATATCATCTAGATCCTCAGCAACGAATTTTTGATAATCTTGTGCGATTAAAGCTGACAGCTGGTCGATGATCTGCGCGCTTTCTTCTAGTTTTTCATAGGTCTGTTTGTTTTTGATCTCATGGTCATTGATCTCATTATACTTATTTGTCAAATCAACTAGATTCGGCAGATGCGTATAAAGAAACTGACTTGCTTCATGCAGTCGGTTTGGTTCTTTCACCAATTCTTTGAATAAAGCTTTTGCTGCTTTGACTGGATCATGGCGGAGATCGATTGCTTTAAGTTTGGCTGTCTGCTGCATATTCATTTGCAATTGATTGATCTCATTTTTTGTTTGATTCATTGTTTGCCGAAAAAATGAAATTTCATTCGCTGTCATACCGCTTTTTTCATAGTGAGTTTCAAGTTCGTCAGTCAGTGCAGGAATTTCTTCTTGTTTTCCCTTTTTCCTGCGCGAACCAAAGAGTCCCCACAAAACTAAAACTACACCTATCAATAAAAGTCCTAGAACAAAAGAAAAACTATTGTTTCGGACAAAGAGAAATAGCAAGACCAATGCTAGAAGCCACGGCCAATTTCGTTTTATCATAATAAACCCTCCATGTCATTTATCGTTGAGTATTGAATTCTTTTCGTTATTCGATTACATACTTATTTTAGCATACGGACTACTAGAAAGAGTATCGGACTAAAGAAGGATTTTCTATATTTAGAGAAAATCTAAGGTTTATCTATGGTAAACTAATAAGGAGTTTTTGAGAAAAATTGAAAAATGAAAAAAAAGCAGTTATGATTACAAAGAAAGCAGGAGAAGATATGCTGAACAATGAGCAATTTGAAGAAAAAACAATCAGTCGCAAAGAAATCTATAGCGGAAAAATTATTGATGTTGCTGTAGACGAAGTTCGTTTGCCAGATGGAGGAACTTCGAAGAGAGAACTGGTATTTCATCCTGGCGGTGTTGGGATCATTGCTTTTGACGAACAAGATCGTCTGCTTCTTGTCAAACAATTTCGAAAACCTTTAGAAAAAGTGATTTTGGAGATTCCAGCTGGAAAAATCGATCCAGGAGAAGGACAAAATCCCGAAATGACAGCAGCTAGAGAATTAGAAGAAGAAACTGGCTATCGTGCGAAGTCGCTGAGCCATCTTACTTCGATGTATCTTTCACCAGGTTTTGCAAATGAAGTCCTTCATATTTATCATGCACAAGGGGTAGAGAAGGTCGAGAATCCTTTAGCACAAGATGAAGACGAAGTACTGGAGTTGTATCATCTAACTCTTGAAGAGGCGCAACAAGCGATGAAAGATCAGTTGATTTGTGATGCAAAGACGATTTATGCGATTCAATACTGGGAACTATTGACCAAAGGAAAGTAGAGGGATCGGCTTATGGCCAAAGGACCGCTTATTACGCGAAGCGAACTTCGCAAGCGACAACAAGCACAAGCAAGCGAGTCATTAAAAAAACAGCGAAAAGCAGAAACAGCTTATCAGCAAGAAGAAAAAAAGATTGCCAGCTTTTATCGTAAAGAAAGCAAAAAGAATAAACCAATCACGAAAACAAGGATCAGCGAACGGGAAAAGACGACCAAATGGAACTCTTTTTTGATGAAATCTCTTATTATTGTTATCCTAATGTTATGTGTGGTTTTTTTAGCAATCGCATTTATATAGAAAGAAGGAATTAAAAAGATGAAAATCGGTATTATCGGCGCAATGGAAGAAGAAGTAAAAATTTTGAGAGAGAACCTAAGCGAACCATTATCATGGGAACGCGCAGGCGCTTTATTTATTTCAGGTTCATTAGGTAACCACGAAGTGATCGTCGTACGTTCCGGTATAGGAAAAGTCTTAGCATCTATTACCACAAGTCTGTTGATCCAACAATACGGCGTGAACATGGTGATCAATACAGGTTCAGCTGGCGGAATCGGTGAAGGCTTACAAGTAGGTGACATCGTTATATCAGACAAAGTAGCTTATTTTGATGCAGATGCAACAGGATTTGGCTACAAACCAGGACAATTACCAGGAATGCCTCTATATTATGAAGCAAGCACATATTTGCGCAGTGAAATGGTTAAAGCAGCAAAAGCAACGAATTTGAATGCAAAAGAAGGATTGATCGTTACAGGTGATACATTTGTCGACTCGCCAGATAAAATCAAAGAAATCTTAACGAATTTCCCTGAAGCATTAGCTTGCGAAATGGAAGGAGCCGCTGTTGGACAAACAGCTCGTCAGTTCAATATCCCATTTTTGATCGTACGTGCAATGAGCGACACAGCAGATCACTCGGCGACACAAAGCTTTGACGAATTTATCGAAGACGCAGGCAAACGATCAGCAGAAATGGTGATCGAATTTGTCAAACATCTCGTATAAGGAGGACTAAGATGAACGCATTGATCTCGATTGACTACACATATGATTTTGTTGCAGAGGATGGAAAGCTGACTACTGGGACAGCAGGACAAGTAATTGAAAAAAAGCTGACTGCTCATACAAAGAAGTTTATTGATCAAAAGGATTTTGTCGTTTTTGCCATTGATGCGCATGATCCAAAAGATTCCTTTCATCCGGAAAACCGCTTATTTCCTCCGCATAATGTGATAGGAACGGGTGGACGGGAATTGTACGGCTCTTTAAAAAGTTTATACCAAGACTATGAGCAAGAGGAAAATGTTTATTGGATAGACAAACGGCATTATTCCGCTTTTAGTGGAACAGATCTAGACATCCGTTTGCGAGAACGCCAGATCACAGATATTTATTTGACCGGCGTATGTACAGATATCTGTGTGTTGCATACAGCAGTCGATGCGTATAATCTAGGATACAAACTCCATATTTTCAAAGATGCCGTGGCAAGTTTCGATCCCGTTGGACATGAATGGGCATTGAGACATTTTGAATCCACACTAGGCGCAGAAATTTTATAAAAAAACAAAGTAATTTGATAAAATAAAAAGCACAAAATAATAAAAGAAGAGCATAAAACAAACGACTTTGTTTTATGCTCTTTTTTATACGTTATTTTAAAAAAATCTTATTCTTTTTACGTTAATAAATCTCTTTATTATCAACAACTTAAGTTATATTTTTTCTTTTTATAAAATACACTTATTATAATTTTGTTTTTTATTGACAGTAAAAATAAATTAGGTAACACTTTAAGTAAACGCTTTCTAATTTGTTGCGGGAGGAATACACTTGTTAAAAAAACGTATAAAATACAGTGCGCTAATGATGAATCTCCTTATGCTCAGTACCCCGGTTTTAATTTCTGTCGTTGAAGTTGCTGCTAACGAACAACAGTCTGTGAACGAAGGAAATGCACACGTGAACATTGAAGGGATGTCAACAATGGAGGAAGTACCAAGAACTAGTGAAGATATGGATACGGAAGAAGGAAATGATCCTATGATGAAAGAATCAGAAAATGAAAAGACAAAAAAGCAATCTGAAGAAGCAAATGAAGAGTGGAAAGGGGTTGTTTTCGGAGAAAGCACAAGTGCTAGTAGGTATGCCATTGAACCATTAGAAGACGGCGTGCGGCTCTCTTCCACGAATAACGGCGGAAAATTCCAGTCAAGCGGATCAGATGGAATGACCTATTATTATCAAGCAATCCCCAAAGACATCAACTTTAGGATGCGGGCGACGATCGAAATAGAATCTTGGACCTATACGAATGCCCAAGAAGGATTTGCTTTAATGGTAAGAGACGCAGTACCAAAAAATCATTTGTTTGGGCAGGCATTTTATTCAAATTCATTTGCCATACTAGGCAGTCGGATCGAATATGTCTGGGACTCGGATAGACAAGAAGTGGTCAACACGAGCGGCAGCAAATATACGATGCGACTTGGATTAGGGACACGGGCAATCACAGGAATATCATCTGAAGATCCGCAAGCTGCGCCAGCTCCTGGGAGTGTCTCAGTGGAAACAACACCTTTAGAGACTTCAGCAGGGTTCTTGGAAAAAGAAACAGGTTCTTATAATATATTCGGAAACGGTCATGGGAATCTGTTTCCGGCCACGAACTCGATTACTAAACTGGACGTAGAGATGAAAAAAACGAATACTGGTTTAGAGGCATATTATTACGATCCTGAAACAGGAGAAGAAATGGCTTCTGACATCATGTATGACTGGGAAAAATTATACGCTTCAGATGAATCGGTTATTTATGCAGGATTTGCTGCAGCAAGGAATATGACGATCAAGGTAGAAGGAATCGAAGTGGCTTACTCAGATCCTGCGACAGATCCTCCTGGACAAGAAAGGCCCATTCGCTTGATTGATCCGATTTACACTGTGACCTCTAGTAATCATTCAGGAAACCAAGACCATACTATGTCCTTTAGAGCAAATGCTGACGGATTATTAACAATCAAAAATCAAGCAACAGGAGAGGTACTTGAGAACGCAAAAGACTTGGCAATCACTGCAAATCGGGAATTTGATTATCAGACAAAACTGATGGAAGGAACGAACGAATTTACTTTCAGTTTTACACCAGATAAAAACTATCCGCCAGAAGAATACGTAGAGATGGCTAGTTATGAAACAAAAGAGATTCTGCATACAGTTGACTACCGTAAACCTAACTATTCGACAGTTTATGTAACACCGGAAGGGTCAGATACAGGAAACGGAAGCAGACAAAATCCGTTATCTCTGACGCAAGCATTGAGATACGCATATGCTGGGCAGACAATCGTCCTGGCTCCTGGAACTTATTCCTTTGAAAGAGGATTGACGATTCCAAAAGGAGTTAACGGGACAAGAGAAAACCCGATTCAATTGATTGCAGAGAAAAATCCAGAAAACAAGCGACCTGTACTTGATTTTAAAGGAACTGGAAATGGGATGACACTGTTTAGTCATTACTGGGTTTTACGTGGGTTTGACGTTACAAATAGTGCCGCTATGCAAAAAGGATTGCAGATTTCTGGAAACCATAATTTGATTGAAGAGATCCATGCTTATCGGAATGGAAATACAGGAATCCAAATCAGTGGTAGCTCAAATGATCCTTTCGAAGCATGGCCAGCGCATAACTTAGTCAAGAACTGTACATCTTTTGAAAATGCCGATCCAGGATTTGAAGATGCCGATGGATTTGCGGCCAAACTGACAATAGGAGAAGGAAATGTATTTGACGGTTGTATCGCGTATCATAATGCAGATGACGGTTGGGACCTTTTTGCTAAAAATGAAACAGGTTCGATCGGAAAAGTAATCATCAAAAACTCAGTTGCTTATCGAAACGGCTGGGTACCGGGAATTGAGGGAGAAGGTAACGGTAATGGATTCAAAATGGGCGGTTCTTCTTTAACGGGCCCTCATGAATTGATCAATAGTTTGTCTTTCGAAAATCTTGCGAAAGGAATCGATTCCAATAGCGGAACAGATATTATCGTCAATAGCAGTACAAGTTTTAATAACGGTTCATATAATGTGGCTCTTTATACCTCTTCAGCAGGAAACACAGACTACCATGCTTCTGGTATCTTATCTTTCCGAACAGAGAATCTTGAGATGAGAGAGCAGATCCGCCCATTGAATCAAAACGAAGATCAAATCTACCACTCGTTGAACTACTATTGGAATGAACGAGAGAAACAATCAGAAAATACTCTTGGACATACCGTATCAAAAGATTGGATCGAATCTCTAAATACACATTCGCAAGAAGGGCAGCAGCCTGTTACTCGCTATGCGAATGGAAGCATCCATGTCCATGGATTGATGCAAATCAAACCGGAGAATCGTCAAACAGAAAAGGGAAGAGTAGATGGTCTTCCATTATCTGTAGGTGCTATTTTTGACGGAGAAACCTCACCGTCTTCGGAATATCCAGAGTATGCAATCGTACAAGAACCAAATCAGACAAAACCAAATGAACAAAATAATCCGATTATTATACAAGAAGCAAATGGTGTGGCGGAGAATGCAGAAGGAAATATCATTGAACTGAAGCCTTTTACAGTTTTTGTGTCAACTTTCACACCAAATCAAGGAACGCCTGTCTTTGAAGATATGCGTTATTTCCCAGAAAAGATCCAAATCGTTGAAACACAGTCAAGTGCTCAATTTTCTAATCATACCGCTATTTTTTCAGCACCTTCAAAAGGAGAATATACGCTAGAAGTCACTTATCGTTCGGAAATATTTGATGGGGAAAAATGGTCTGCTCATACAGAATCTGTTACCCAGCAAAAAGCGATCACTGTGCGAGAAACTGCCGATGTGCCCCCGGGAAATGACAAACCAGAAAGAGAAAATCCAGGAAATGAATCACCAAATGGAAAACCAAATGGAAAACCTTCTCATCCGGATAGGACAGCAAAAGAAAGTGAAAAAAATGGCACTCAAGGACTCCCAAAAACGGGAGAATTTAATAACCCGTTGCTAGCATTAGCTGGAGGAATTTTGTTAATCGGTGTAGTTGTTTATGTCATGAAACAGCGAAAAAATAAGTGGAATTTCTCCTTTTATGATGTAAAACAATTGACTGAGGAAAGTAAAAATAGAAGGAAATGAGACCAATAGATGTCTCACTTCCTTCTATCTTTTTATAGATGAGGTTCTCCTTGCTGCTTTTGATTGGCTGTTCTTATTACTTGATGCAGGACAGCTTTTTCACAACCTTTCCACTAAACGGTGTTCAATCAGCTGACCCTCGGTATTAGCTCAACAAGCGGCAAAATATGAGGAACTATTTTTCCGTTTTTTTCTCTAATACTCAGGTCAGGACGCTGATTTCACAATCTCTGATATACGGTGTTCAAAAGCCAGTTTCTCGGTAGTAAGTCAAATTTATGCAAAAATGTGGAAAGCCATTTTCACAAAATTTTTCTTACTACTTGAAACTAAGCGGCTTTTTCACAACCTCTCGATAAACGGTGTTCAAAAGCCAGTTTCTCAGTAGTAAGTCAAATTTATGCAAAAATGTGGAAAGCTATTTTCACAAAATTTTTCTTACTACTTGAAACTAAGCGACTTTTTCACAACCTCTGATATACGGTGTTCAAAAGCCAGTTTCTCGGTAGTAAGTCAAATTTATGCAAAAATGTGGAAAGCTATTTTCACAAAATTTTTCTTACTACTTGAAACTAAGCGGCTTTTTCACAACCTCTGATACATGGTATTCCAGAAGTAACTTCTTCGAAAAATAAGCCGAAATGTCACAAAAATTTGAGAAGCAATTTTCCCCAATTCCTTCTTATTTCTTGAAGCTGACCACTTCTGGCACAACCTCTTACCAGATTCGCACTCTTTTTTCTGGCGCTAGATACATAGCGTCTTGTTCCGTGATACCAAATGTTTCATAGAATTCGTCAAGGTTTTTTGGTTGCACGTTTGCTCGGAGTTTAGCAGGGGCATGGACATCGATTTGCAGTAAAAGTTGTTGGTATTCTTTTTTTGCTTTTGTACGCCAAATCGTTGCCCAATTGACAAAGAATTCCTCGATAGAAAGATCTGATTCCGTTTTTGCTGCTTCCAATGCACAGCTTAGACCGCCTGCATCAGCAATATTTTCCGAAACGGTTAATTTTCCGTTTACTTTTCCGTCAGCAAAAGGCAGACCATCGAATTCTTCGATCATTGCTTGTGCTTTGTTTTGAAATTGTGTAAGATCTTCTTCTGTCCACCAGTTGTTCAAGTTGCCATATTCGTCAAATAAAGCGCCGTTATTATCAAATGCATGGGAAATCTCATGAGCGATAACAGCTCCGATTCCACCATAATTAGCAGAGCTTGATTGTTCTAGACTGTAAAATGGTGCTTGAAGGATCGCTGCCGGAAAGACGATCACATTCCGAAATGGATGATAATAAGCATTGACCGTGTCAGCACTCATTTCCCATTCTGAACGATCCACTGGTTTGTTCCATTTGCTGAAACGATCTTTTAATGTGAGTTTGCTGAAAACAAGAGTATTTGAAAGCAAAGTACCACCCTGATCTGCAGGTACTGTTTTGAACTGGTCTAATAATGCTGGGATCTTATCGGGGTAGCCTACTTGGATACCTAAGTTATTTAATTTTATGACGGCTTTTTCTTTTGTTGCATCCCCAAGCCAGTCATTTTCTTCTAGACGTTTTTTATAAACGGCGATCATTTTTTTCACCATTTGTTCTACGTCTTTTTTAGCAGCTTCGCCAAAATATTTTTTTCCGTAGTAATCGCCAACTACTTGATCGAATTGTCCAGAGGCAAGGTAATACGCTGATTTTTTCTGAGGCATTGCTTCGTCTGTTCCAGACAATACGCGAGAATAGATTCCGCTGACTTGGCGGAATTCTTCTGATAGATAACCACTAAGAGAACGTACTGTTTTAATGATCATCCAGCTTTTGAATAACGGGAAATGAGCTTCTGTCAGGATGTCATTCAAATGATCGAAGTACACTGGATCAGTTACGATCACTTTATCTGGAGTTGTCCCAATCAAACCCGTGACAAGTTTTTTCAAGTCCAGTTTATCTGTGTATTGAATAAATGTATCAAAAGATTGCGGATTATACATTTTGCTGTAATCTGCGTTTTCTTCTGCACTTTTTACATGAGGAGCAATCAATTTATCAAATTGCACTGCTTGTTCCGTGATTGCTTCTGCCTGACTTTTTTCTTTGCCGGCAAGCTCTAATAACTGAACAGCCATATCAAAGAAAACGCCTATTAGTTGTGCACCGTTGGGATGGTCTGATGCATAATACGTCTTATCTGGAAGGAATAAAGAAGGCGGATAAGCAAAGAAGGCGTTCGTTTGCGCATTCTTCATATCTGCATCTACATCCAGATTAAATGGCAATGGTAATGTATCCAACAGCCATTCTGGAAATTGCTTATTCAATTCGTCGAAAGACTGCAATGATTCAACTTTTTCGATTATAGGTTGAAGTGGTTGAGCATGCAACTCATTTCTTCGGTCATAATCGTTTGCCAGTTGATAATATGCAAGGAAATGTTTCATTTTTTCTGAAGACACTTTTTCTGGATGGGCAAGCAGATCGTCTGTTTCTCCCATCAAAAGTTGGTCGATCCCGTCAACTAAATCTTGGAAACCGCCTGTAGCTGGTTTATCTGCAGGGATTTTTGCTGTTTTTTGCCATTCTTCATTGACTGCTTCATAGAAATCTTGTTTCAATCGTTCTTTGTTCATTCATCGATCGCTCCTTTTTTGTTTCGTGTGCCCATTATCTTACAAAATGAAGGAATTAACAAATAGAACATAAAAAATTGAAAATTCGAACAATCAAACTGATTTGTTTTTTTCAATCCTTCACTTATAATGAAAAAAAGGAGGCGATCCCAACTGAATCAAGTAGTGGATAAACCTTTATATTTCAAAGTAGATAAAAAAATTAAAAAATTAGCCAGCACTCAGCAGCTGCAGTCAAGAAAAAGTAAATTGCTTTTTTTAGCTCTGGTTTTTGAAGATCAAAGTTATGTGATTATCGATCAATCAGGACATCCGGTAGAATATTCTCCAGCAAAATATACTTATCAAGAGGGTCTTTCTTGTAAAAAATGGAAGCTGATCAATGAAGAGCCAATCGAGTTATCTAGATGGATCAACAGAAAAGAAGATATTCCCGCTTTGATCGAAGAAAAAAGGTCAGGAAAGGAACTCGCAAATTGCTGGGTGGGATTGCCAGAAGAACGTTTTTTGAGGTATAAGAAATGGGCTACCCCCTCAGGCTATCTTTGTGGTACTTACGCGGCAGCAGTTCTCCTTGCCTATTATCAAGACTATCGTAAGGGGTGGATGCTTCCAAATGAGATTCGCAAGAAAAATACGGCTGATTCGTTGGTTTTGACGAAGGCATTGCGTAGCCAGATCCAACCACTAGGACTTCCTACGATTCCTTTTCAGGTTAGTACAGGGATTTCTAGTTTTTTAAAGAAGAATGGCAATCATGAGCGTGCACGAGCAACTCTTCTAGGTTCATGGCAGCGAGCTACAAAACGTATACGTGAAGGCAAACCTGTGATGATTGGTATTTTGAAAGTACTTGGCAGTACATATGGCAATCATTGGGTGACAGCGTACGCTTATTTTGAAACTGAAACAGGAGAACGTTATTACAAAGTACACGACAACTGGGGCGATTATCATAAAGTCATTCCTGCCAGTTGGAGTAACGGAACAGTTTCACTTCCTTAAGAATTTGCTGAAATTAACAGAAAATCTTGGAAAAATATGTTAAACTATCGAAGAATAGAGAAGTTTTGGGGAGGACTACATGAGTAATAAGTATCAGGATGACACGTTGAAGATTTTTAGTTTGAATGGCAACCGTCCATTAGCTGAAAAAATCGCGAAAGTGTTCGGAACAGAATTAGGTAAAAGCGTCGTGAAGCAATTTAGTGATGGCGAGATTTCCATCAATATCGAAGAAAGTATTCGAGGGGATCATGTGTATATCGTTCAATCAACGAATGCACCTGTCAATGACTACTATATGGAACTACTGATCATGATCGATGCAATGAAGCGAGCAAGTGCGAAAACGATCAATGTCGTATTGCCTTACTATGGGTATGCTAGGCAAGACCGCACGGCGAAACCTCATGAACCGATCACTGCGAAATTGATCGCTAACTTGATCGAAGAAGCAGGGGCAACTCGAGTACTGACTTTAGATCTGCACACGGTTCAAGTACAAGGATTCTTTGATATTCCTGTAGATAATTTATTTACGATGCCGTTGTTTGCTCATTATTACCGTCAATTAGGTCTGACGGGAGATGACATCGTAGTTGTTTCGCCAAAAAACAGCGGTGTTCAGCGTGCACGTAGTCTTTCAGAATATTTGAACAGCACATTAGCCATCGTAGATCATGCAGATGATGCTTCAACTGAGGGTGGTTATGTGATCGGTGATGTTCAGGGAAAGACATGTATCATGGTAGATGATATCTTGAACACAGGAGCAACGCTTGCACGAGCAGCAAATGTATTAAAAGAAAACGGCGCAAAAGAAGTATATGCCTGTGCGTCACATGGATTATTGTCCGATCATGCGAAAAGTATTTTAGACAATGCACCAATCAAAGATATTTGTATCACTGATTCTGTTTTCACAGAAGAAAATCGTCATCCAGAAAACTTAACAATCGTTACATGTTCAGAATTAATGGGTGAAGCGGTCAAACGCATCCATGAAAATACACCGATGAGTCCGTTATTCCGTCTGGAAGAAAAAGAATTCGAATAAACAAAAAAAAGAGGGAAAGAAGTTGTGACAGAAGTGAGCAGCTTCAAGGAGCTGCGACAAGACTTTTGTCACAGCTCCTTTTTTCTATGCCCATGAAACGTCCTCTAGACAAAAATGAGCTCTTCTTTGGTTTGTTCGCTATTTTATGCTAGAATGTGCCTAGCAATAATTTGGAAGGGATGAATGAAGTGAAAACTATTTATCTAGATCATGCGGCAACTACCCCCATGCATCCACAAGTAATTGAAGCGATGACGGCAATCATGCAAGACACGTTTGGAAATCCTTCAAGCATACATGGATTTGGTCGCCACGCGCATGAAAAATTGGAAACAGCAAGACAAATCATTGCAGACAGTCTGCAAGCAAAACCTCACGAGATCATCTTTAACAGTGGGGGAACAGAAGGGGATAATACAGCTATCTTAGAAACAGCGTTCTCGCGTCAAAAAGAAGGCAGACATCTAATCACTACAGCTATCGAACATCCTGCTGTTCTTAACACCATGAAATATTTAGAGACAAAGGGGTTTGACGTTACATATCTGCCTGTAGATGAAAAAGGGAATCTGTCGATCGAAGAGGTCAAAAAAGCGTTACGAGAAGATACGATCTTGGTCTCTGTGATGTACGGGAACAATGAAATCGGAAATTTGATGCCAATCAAAGAAATCGGTGAACTTTTAGCGGATCATCCAGCTTATTTCCATACAGATGCGGTACAAGCGTACGGAAACCAAACGATCCATCCAGAAGAATTAGGAATCGATTTATTAAGTATCTCTGCTCATAAAATCAATGGGCCAAAAGGCGTCGGTTTCTTATATAAACGAGACGGAGTAAATATCCCTGCATTGCTTTTAGGCGGGGAGCAGGAAGAAAAGCGGCGTGCAGGTACAGAAAATTTAGCAGGGATCTGGGGTATGGCAAAAGCAGTTGAACTGCTGTCACCTGAAGAACGTGAAGCACGTAACAACAAATATAAAGGATTCCAGCAATTGATTCTTGATACATTAGAAGCAAACGAAATCCCTTATCAAGTAAATGGTGATTTAACGAATAAACTCCCTCATGTGTTGAATCTTCGCTTAATTGGCGAAGCAAATGATTTGCTACTGATGAAGCTTGATCTTAATGGGGTCGCTATTTCTACTGGTTCAGCTTGTACAGCAGGAAATATCGAGCCTTCACACGTATTAGAAGCAATGTATGGAGAAGATACACCGATACTAAAAGAATCCATCCGTATCAGCTTTGGTTTGGGAAATACCGAAGACGACATCCAGTATTTCCTTGATCAATTAGTTCGTGCTGTCAAAAAATAACTAGTGAAGTCATTCTTATATGAACAGATGTCTGAGAGAACGCCTTCATTTTTTAGGGAACTTAACTGAAAAACCTAGTAAAAATCAGGATAAACTTTTATAATAAAGAGAAACTAATTTTATCGAGGTGAAAATCATGGCATTTGAAACAACAGCAACGGTACTGGGCGCACCAATTAGCTATCGTTTGCATCCTGATGCAAAAAGATATACATTGCGCGATAATGGATTTACAGAAACAAACGGAGGCAATTATCAATTGATCCGACCATTAGATGCCACGCCGCAAAGCAAAGAAGGATTCAAATTAAAAATCACTGTATCAAAAGATATTCAAACATTGAAAATGTCGATCACTACAGCAAATGGATTGAAAGCAGTCAATATTTTCAAAGATCCAAAACAGAAAATGAGCCAAGATAAATTTTATTTTCTGATGGATGGGATGATTAGCCGTGGGTTATTCGAAAAAGTCGAATGATCTGTGGATATAAAAAGACAACTAGTTTTGAAACGGCCTATTGTTAGATGACTAACTTTGTAAGGACGACGCAAATTAGTTGTCTTTTTTATTTTTAAATTTAACACATGTTGTTATTTTTAATATTTTGCTGATTTATTGTTTCTAAGTAAAGAAATTTAAATTGAAACGATTGTTATTTAGGGAAAAAGGTATTTTTTGAAAAAAGAATCCCGTATAATGATTGTTGTGCAAACGCTATACAAAATGAAAAAGAAAAGAGGGATGTTTATGGAAAATGAACAGTCGGTCGTTTTAACGAATTGGAAGAGAAATTATTTGTTCTTTTTATCGGGACAGTTTTTGTCAGGAATCACTAGTATGGTCGTCCAATATGCGATCATCTGGTATTTGACAAGAGAAACCGGTTCGGCGACAATTTTGAGTTTTGCTACTTTACTAGGAATGATTCCCATGGTTTTACTAAGCCCATTTGTAGGACCGCTAGTGGATCGCTGGGATAAAAAAGCTCTTTTGATTGTCACGGATATTATTGTAGCGATTTTCGCGCTTATTTTAGCAGTAGTCGGAACGATTTCAGAATCCTTCCCGATTTGGCTAGTTTTTGTGTCTTTGTTTATGCGTTCGGTCGCACAAACATTCCAAATGCCAACGATCCAGTCGATTATGCCGACAATCGTTCCATCTTCTCACATAACAAGGACGAATGGACAGTTAGGAATGGTCCAATCAGCGAATTTCATCATTGCGCCAGCTCTAGGAGCGGCTTTGTTTTCAGTCGTTCCTGTCAATTACCTTATTTTATTAGATGTATTGGGGGCAGTTTTTGGTGTCGGCTTATTGATTTTTGTGAAGATCCCAAAAGTTTCTCCTGAAATATTGGAAGTTCCGCTTACTATTTTTAAAGATGCAAAATTTGGGCTGCAGCAATTGATGGATAATAAAGGGTTATGGTACATAACGATCAATGGTGCATTTGTGATGCTGTTGTTCATGCCAGCAATCAGTCTGTATCCATTGATGACGCTAGATTACTTTGGTGGTTCCGTTGGACAGGCGGGAGCAGTGGAAGTAGTCTACGCAGTCGGAATGCTCTTAGGCGGTGCACTGATCAGTTTTATAGGAACATGGAAAGACCGAATGAAACCTATTATTATAGCCTACATCATTATGGGCCTGACGATCGGTGCAAGCGGATTGGTTCCAAACGATAGTCAAGGGTTCTTGTACTTTCTTATCTTGAATGCAGGAGCAGGTTGTGCAACGCCATATTTCAATACACTGCTGATGGCAATGATCCAGCAGAGTTATGAATCGAATGTTTTAGGTCGTGTCTTAGGGAACTTCAACTCTTTGATGAACCTGGCAGGTCCAATTGGATTATTATTTGCAGGACCATTAGCTGATCGTTTAGGGGTAGAAAAAATGTTCTTGTTTTCCGGAATCGGGATTTTATTATGCGGAATCGTTTTATTTTTAACGTCAGCTGCCCGAAATTATGATAAAGAATTACAGAAAAAACTGGTAAAAGAACACCATGAGCAAAAAGACGAATAGTATGGAGTGGAGTTGTGACAGAAGTCTTGTTACAACTCCATTTCTGATCCTAATGTTCCTGTGGCAATAAGCCTACTCAAATGAAAAATATGAGTAATTATCTTTATTTGTTTAATACTTGATATAGGGCAGTTTTTTCACGACCTATCGTACTTCCTCTTTGCTTCATAGATTTCTTTGATTTGTTGCTCAGATAACGGAGTGCCAAATGGTAGTTTTTCCTTTAAGAGTTCTCTTTCCGGTGCGTCTACGCCTACATTGACATCGTTCTCGATAGGTACGCTGTAATGATGGATATGTCCATGAAGATTGCGGATAGTGTCGTTAGGCCCGAGCAACATCGGATAATGAGTCAAGTAATATTGTTGATGGTCGAATTTAACGATGGCACCTACATCATAAAAATAAAATTTGGGACTTCCGTCAGTAAGCCTAGGATCATTTTTTTCTAAATAACGGAAAAAAGCGCGACTGTCATGGTTCCCTTTGATCAAGTGGATTGTTCCTTGCAGTTGAGTGACCAGTTCCAAAATTTCTGCATTTGCTTTTTCATATTGCGGATGCATAGCAAGGTCGCCTAGATGATAAACATGGTCGGTTTCTTTTATTACTGCATTCCAGCTAGTGATCAACTGTTGGTTCATTTCATCCACATTTGCAAAGAGCCGCGGAGCAAAGTCGTTTTTTCCTAATAAGCGTTCATGGAAAAAGTGTATATCACTGGTAAAGTAATTCATGTATCTTTTGCCTCCCTTTTTTCTTAGAGTAAACAAAATCACTTATCTGAGCAACTCATAACATCTAAAAAGAAAAGGTTGTAAATGAGACGTGCAGCTTTAAGCGATAAGAAGCAATTTTGAAAAATAGTTTTTCACAATTTACAAAACTATTCCTTATTGCCGAAAGGCTGGCCCTTTTTATGAGTATGCCAATTTTTTATATCGAATGCTCAAAAGATGAGTGATTTTTTGGTTGACTATCATGTTTGTGTACTGAATAGGTCCAGTAGAACAGTATTTTTACGACTTGATAATTAAGGGATGAAATTTTCAGAAATATGACGTATAATGTAAAATACTGAAAAGTTGCGACCTTCAACTCGTAGATGTTTCAGAATCTAATTGAAATGATGGTGATATCATGACAGACAACAGCAAAACACGCGTTGTCGTAGGGATGAGCGGCGGTGTCGACTCATCTGTAACAGCACTTTTGTTAAAGGAACAAGGATACGACGTGATCGGAATATTCATGAAAAATTGGGATGACACGGACGAAAACGGTGTATGCACGGCCACGGAAGATTATAAGGATGTAGCGAAAGTAGCTGCTCAAATCGGGATTCCTTATTACTCTGTGAATTTTGAAAAAGAATATTGGGATCGTGTATTTGAATATTTCCTAGCCGAATACCGCGCAGGACGTACACCTAACCCAGACGTGATGTGCAACAAAGAAATCAAATTCAAAGCATTCTTGGATTATGCAATGGATCTTGGCGCCGATTATGTAGCTACTGGACATTATGCGCAAGTCACTCGCGATGAAAACGGCGTGGTCCACATGCTTCGTGGAGTAGACAATAATAAAGATCAAACTTACTTCCTTAGCCAATTATCACAAGAACAGCTTTCAAAAACGATGTTCCCTCTAGGCGGCATGGAAAAATCAGAAGTACGGGCAATTGCTGAACGCGCAGGCCTTGCGACAGCTAAGAAAAAAGATTCAACGGGAATCTGCTTTATTGGTGAAAAGAACTTCAAACAATTTTTGAGCAACTATCTGCCAGCAAAAAAAGGAAATATGGTCACTCTTGATGGTGAAGTCAAAGGACAACATGCTGGCTTGATGTATTATACGATTGGTCAACGTCAAGGACTAGGGATCGGTGGCGGAGGAGATTCGCAAGAACCCTGGTTTGTTGTAGGAAAAGATCTAGCGACAAACACATTATATGTGGGGCAAGGGTTCCATCATCCTGCATTGTATGCCACAAGCTTGGATGCAAGTGAAATCCACTTTACGACGAATGAACCAATGCCAAAAGAATTCAAGTGTACAGCGAAATTCCGTTATCGTCAGCAAGACGTTCCTGTGACAGTTCGCTTATTGGATGATAATCGTGCAGAAGTCGTATTCGACGAACCTGTACGTGCAATCACTCCTGGACAAGCAGTTGTATTTTATGATGGAATGGAATGTCTGGGTGGTGGTTTGATCGACCACGCATATCAAGAAACAAAAGTTTTACAATACGTTTAAGCGATATTAAATGAATCAAAACAGCTATGGCTAACAAAAGAAACACCTTTTCTTTTGGATAGCATAGCTGTTTTTTTTGCAATAAAATTAATTTTTATTCATTTTATACTTGAAATACTTGTGTAAAAAGTTCATAATATCCAATAATATGAATAAAGTTGCTTTTTGTTAAGCAAGAGCAGTTGCAAAATAGAAGGGAATCTTTTGCAAGTGATTTGTTCAATTTTATAAGTGAGGGTGATGGAAATGGAAAAGAAATCAAAGGGTATTAGCAAATGGGGACTGGTTGCTCTGGTTGTCAGTTCGTCAATCGGAAGCGGTGTGTTTGGGATCACAAGTGATCTGGCTAGTTCTGCAGCTCCAGGGCCAGCGATCCTTTCATGGATAATCGTTGGGATTGGTATTTTAGCTTTGGTATTATCGCTGAATCATTTAGGAGAAAAACGTCCAGATCTAGATGGTGGTATTTTCGGTTATGCGGAAGCTTCATTTGGTAAATTAGGTGGCTTCATCAGTGGTTGGGGTTACTGGTTGTCTGCGTGGCTGGGAAATGTTGCTTTTGCAACGATGCTGATGAGCGCCATGGGAGAATTTTTCCCGATATTCAAAGGTGGACAAAATGTTCCTTCTATTTTATTTGCAAGTATTTTTATTTGGGGTCTGACTTTATTAGTAAACAATGGAGTTGAAGGAGCGAGCGTCATCAATACAATCGTGACGATCTGTAAATTAGTGCCATTATTCCTATTTTTAATATTTGTATTTATCGCATTTAAAGTGAATATATTCACTGCTGATTTTTGGGGTAACGTATCTGATAATCTAGTGAATGGAACAGGGCAGCAAGGAACGATCTGGTTGCAGATTAAAGGTTGTTTGATGGTTATGATGTGGGTCTTTGTAGGGATCGAAGGCGCAAGTGTTTTAGCCAACCGCGCGAAGAAACGTTCAGAAGCCCAGCAAGCATCGATCATTGGTCTGCTTTGTTTATTGTTTATCTATATCCTTGCTTCGATCTTGCCATACGGCGTCTTATCTCAAGAAGAGTTAGCAACTATTTCACAACCTGCTATGGCAAATATTTTAAAAGGAATCGTGGGAAATTGGGGAGCAGCGCTGATCAATATCGGCTTGATTATTTCGATCATTGGTTCTTGGTTGTCTTGGACGATGCTCCCAGCAGAAACAACGATGTTGATGGCTCGAGACGGTCTGTTGCCGAAAGGTTGGGGAAAAACGAATAAAAAAAATGCCCCAACTTATTCGTTAGTTGTTACTGCAATCTTGACTAATCTATTCTTATTGACTTTCTTAGTTACTGATTATGCCTATCAATTTGCCTATTCTTTATGTACAGCGGCAATTTTGATTTGTTATCTACTTGTCGGGATCTATCAAGTCCAGTTTTCTTTAAAAGAAGGAATCAAAAAACAAGTAGTGATCGGTGGGATTGCTGTAGTTTTTGAATTGATGGGCATCATTTTAGCAGGATTTTCTTATGTCCTTTTATGTAGTATTGCCTATCTTCCTGGTTTTTGCTTCTACTGGATCGCTTGTCGTGAAACCAAACATCAAATTACGGGAAAAGAAAAAGTAATGATTGGGCTGATTTGTGTGGCCGCACTGCTTTCAATCGGGTTGCTTGCTGTAGGCTGGATCAAGATATAAGGGGGAAAGAAACATGGAAATCGCAAATTTCGGTGTAGAAGAATGGCTAAATAAATGGGAAAAGAAAGCGGTATATGATATTGCACAAAGTTCGATCGAAGCATTGACATTAGACGAACTCGTTGGCTTAGATGGGACTAGCGTAAGTGAATTTTTCGAAAAACGCAAAAACGAACCATTGGACTATGGCTGGATCGAAGGATCAGATGTTTTCAAACAAGAAGTCGCTTCTCTTTATCAAACCGTCGATCCGGAAAACATCTTACAAACGAATGGAGCGACTGGTGCTAATCTTTTAGCTCTATACGCGTTAGTGGAAGCAGGAGACCATGTTGTTTCGATGCTTCCTACTTATCAGCAATTATATGACATCCCCCAATCTTTAGGTGCCGCTGTTGACTTTGTTCATTTGAAGGAAGAAGAAGATTGGCAGTTTGATTTAGAACAGCTAGAAGCCTTAGTCAAACCTGAAACAAAAATCATCTGTTTGAATAGTGCAAACAATCCTACAGGCACATTGCTAGATCGGAAAACTTTAGAAAAAATCGCAGAAATTGCTCGTACAGTAGATGCATATGTATTGATAGATGAAGTATATGCGCCTTTAACGGATAAAGGTGAATTCTTGTCGATCGTAGATGTCTATGAAAAAGGTATAGCAACCAATTCCTTATCCAAGACCTACTCCATTCCAGGTATTCGTATTGGCTGGACAGCTACTGGACCTGAGTTGGCAGAAGTTTTTCGAAAGTATCGAGACTACACGATGATTTGCGGCGGAGTCCTGTCAGATGATCTTGCTGTACATGCATTGAAGAATAAAGAAAAAATATTGGAGCGAAACAAAAAGATCATTACAGAGAACCTTATGATTTTAAAACAATGGGTAGCCAATGAACCGAAAGTTGAACTTGTCGCTCCCAATTACGTCTCTACTTCTTTCATTAAATTAGCCATCGAAGAAGATGACCAGACATTTTGTATCAATTTATTAGAAGAAACAGGAGTACTATTAGTACCAGGAAGTGCCTTTGATTTACCGAAGCATGCCCGACTAGGTTACTGTTGTAAAAAAGAAACCTTGGAAAAGGGATTATTCCTCTTATCTGAGTTCTTGAAAAAACAGGCCTAAACAAAAACACTGCAAGGACAGTCTGTGACAACTGTTCAAGCAGTGTTTTTCATTTACGCTTATTGTCTATGAGAAGGAGAGTGCCCTGAAGATATGGAGACTCCTGAAGCTTTTTCTTCTGCAGTTTCTTGCTGATGGATCTCTTGTGTATTGTGTCGTACAAGCAAGAAGTTGACCAAAACAAGAAGAGAAGTCGAAAGAAAAACGCCACGATAACCAAATGCACTGGAAACACTGGAGCCGATCATAGGCCCTACTACGTTACCAGTTGCTTGGAAAGATTGGTTATAACTGAAGATCCGTCCAGCAGCTTGATGAGGCGAATATTTTGTGATCAATGCTTGGACAGCAGGGAGCAGACAAGCATCAGAGATACCAATCAAAAAACGTAAGGCAGCTAATTGCCAAACATTCGTGACGAATGCCATTGGGATATAAACCAGAATCGCAAAACCCAAACCAATCGCAAGTATTCTTTCACTCCCAATCTTGTCACCTAAGCGACCAAATCTTGGAGCGGCTATCAAAGTGGCAATCCCAGGTATCGAAGCGATGATTCCGCTGATCAACGTAACATTCCCATGTCCATGCAGCAATTGACGAATGTACAGACTGATGATTGGACTAATGGAATTGTTGGATGCTTGGATGATCATCGTTGTGACGAACATACCGATGACGACGTGTGGATATTTCAAGTCTTTGAAAATCTGTTTGGCAGAAACCATGTTTTCTTTTTTCACTGGGACAAATTTTTCATGGACGAAAAACAGACTCAACAAGAAGACGAAAAATAAGATGATCCCTGTAATGAAAAAGGTAGGGCGATAGCCAAACGCTGAAGCAGAGATCCCGCCAAGAAGCGGTCCAAGTAATGTTCCTGTAACAGAACCAGTTGCTAAGGTTCCAAGAACTTGACCACTTTTTTCTTTTGGCGTCCCAGTTGCGACAAGGGCAGTGGCATTACTGATATAACCAGAAAAAATCCCTTGAAGCAGACGCAATGCGACTAATTGATACACACTAGTCACGCAACCCATCAAAGAAATGACGATTGCCATTCCTAATGAAGCACGCAACAGCATCAATTTTCTTCCTTTTTGGTCGGCTAATTTTCCCCACCAAGGAGAGATCAGCGTAGTCACCAAGAAAGTAGATGAAAAAGTCAATCCGCTCCAAAAGTTCAATTGTGACGTACTATAATTACCTAACGTATCTATGTAAAGTGACATAAAAGGCATGACTAAACTAAATCCGATACCAGCCATAAATGTTCCAAACCATAAGACAAACAAGTTTTGTTCCCAAGTTTCTCTTTTCCTAAATAATTTTTCCTTTATTCTTGCAGCCAATTAGACTCCTTCTTTCTGAAAATTTTCATCTACAGCTCTTTATTATAAACTACAATATGTAGTTTATCAATGAAAGTCTCTTTTTTCTCTTTCTTTTTCGTGGTAAACTGAAAGAGTGAAGGATTTATTTTATGAGAGGAAACATGGAGATGAAAAAAAGAAATCTGTCTCAAGAGAAAATAATCGACTGCTTTCGAGAACTAGCAGAAGAGATGGATGTTCAGCAAATAACCTTTCAGCATTTAGCCAAACGCTTGGATATCAAGGCTCCCTCGCTGTATAACCATTTCAAAAATATTCGTGATGTCAAAACAGCGTTAACAGCAAAACTTCTGCAGGAACTTAATGACCAGCTGCGTCGGGCTCTTGTGGGAAAAAGTGGTCAGGAAGCACTGCAGATCTATGCAGAAACTTATCGATCCTTTGCTTTTTCAAATCAAGCAGTGTATGAGTTACTGATCAGTGTACCGCATACCAATGAAGCTGTTTTATTAGATGGAATCCATGAAACGAATCAGATCATTTTGCAGATATTTGAGGCTTTTCAATTAACGAAAGAAGAAAAAGTTCATCGAAGCAGGGAACTTCGTAGTATGATCCACGGTTATCTTTCCTTACGTTTTTTAGGATACTTTACAAAAGAACCAACAATCGATCCAGAAGACAGCTATTTTTGGATGATCAATGACTTTATCGCTACTTTGCCTTAAACAATCAGATTCATTTGTAACAATTTTAAGATGTTCATTAAATGACCCTTTTATAAGAGAAAATTCTTGCAACTTTCTTGAAAAGTGACTAAGATGAGTCTAGAAAAGCTGAAAGAAGGAGCACGAGTATGTATCAAGTAATTACCATGTTCGGGGACAATGAGCCTTGGTGGTTTTTTGAAGACTGGGAAGAAGATATTGAAGCAGAAGAAACATTCGAGTCTTTCGAAGAAGCACGACAAGCGTACGAAAAACAATGGAACGAAATCCATCAAAATTATGAATATATCAATGCAAAAAGTAACTTTCTCAGCGCCTTTTGGAATGACGGAGATGAGCGCTGGTGTGAAGAGTGTGACGATGATTTACAGCAATACAAGGGACTTGCGTTGTTGAAAAATCATCAGCCCATCACAGTAGAAAGCAGAAAGGAATTTTATGAAACAACTAATTCTAGCGGAAAAACCAAGCGTTGCGAAAGACCTAAGCAAGGTGCTTGGTGCTAATCAAAAGCACAAAAATTATTATGAAGGACCCAAGGTGATCGTTACTTGGGCCCTTGGTCATTTATTAGGATTGAAAATGCCGGAAGATCTGAATAAGGAATGGCAGAGCTGGCAAATGGACACGTTGCCAATGATCCCTAAAAAACTAGGAATCAAACCACTGCCTAAAACAGGACATCAATTAAAAGCAATCAAGCAGCTGGCTCAACGAAAAGATGTCTCAGAAGCAGTCATTGCGACAGATGCCGGAAGAGAAGGGGAACTTGTTGCTCGCTGGATCTTAGAGTATGTGCATTTCAATAAACCAGTGAAGCGGTTATGGATCTCTTCTCAAACAGATAAAGCAATCAAAACTGGATTCAAGCAACTAAGACCTGCGAAAGAATATGATGCATTGTATGAATCTGCTCTTGCCCGGGCAAAAGCGGACTGGCTGGTAGGATTGAATGTGACCAGAGCCTTAACTGTGAAGTACGCGGATAATTTATCAGCAGGCCGTGTGCAGACACCGACACTAGCATTAGTGAGAGACCAAGAAAAGAAAATCGAGCAGTTCCGTCCACAAACGTATTTCACGATCACGTTGCAAGCTGGAAAAGAACAAGCCAAAATGCTTCAAAAAAATCAATTTGCTTTAAAAACACAAGAAGAAGCACAAAAACTTGTTCAATTGATCAGTACAAGCAAAGGAACTGTCACAGAAGTCCAAGAAAAATTAAAAACGGAATCTGCGCCATTGCCTTATGATTTAACAGAGATCCAAAGAGAAGCCAATCAACGCTATGGCTATTCTGCAAAGAAAACATTAAGTCTTGTACAAAGTTTGTATGAGACCCATAAGATCGTTACTTATCCGCGTACAGACAGCAAATATCTGACAAATGACATGAAAAGTACGATGAAAGAACGATTGCAAGCAGTCAGCGACTTTGCTCCTGAGGTCAAGCAGTATTTGAAAAACGGAGCCATCGTCCAACAGACAAAAGTATTCCAAGACAGTAAAGTGACCGATCACCATGCACTTTTGCCAACTGAAAACAGAGCACGTTATGAAAAATTAAGTAATGAAGAGCAAAAAATCTATCAAATGATTGTCTCTCGTTTTTTAGGACTGTTTGCTCAACCCCATAAAGTCAGCCAAACAAAAGTTACGGTTGAATTTGGTAAAGAACGATTCATTTTTCGGCAAAATCGTGTCGTCCAAGCAGGATGGAAAGGCGAAACTGAAACTGAGACGGAAACAGTCAAATGGGAAAAAGGAATGAGAATCAATCCCGATTTCACCATCAAAAAAGAACTATCTGCACCGCCTAAACCATTGTCAGAAGCAAGCTTGCTTGGTCAAATGGAAAAATACAGTCTGGGAACCCCAGCTACGCGTGCAGAGATTATCGAGAAACTAATCAAATCTGAACTGATGGAACGTACCCCTCAAGGACTGCAAGTATCTCCTAAAGGTAAGCAATTATTAGTATTGGTAAATCCCTCTTTAGTAACACCAGATTTGACAGAAAGCTGGGAAAAAGACCTTGAAGCTATTGCTGCAGGAAAGAAACAAGCAGGAACCTTCTTGAATGGAATCGAAAAAGAAACAAAACGCTTGGTGAATGAGATCAAATCAAGCAAACAAGAATATCAAGATTTCTCGATTACCCAAAAGAAATGCCCAGAATGTGGGGCCAATCTGCGCGAGAAAAACACACGTGACGGCAAAATCTATGTCTGCACCAATTCAGATTGCAACTACCGCAGAAGAAAAGATCCAAAAGTCTCTAATCATCGATGCCCGCAATGTCACCGGAAAATGGAAATCATCGAAGGTAAAAACGGTGCTTATTTCCGTTGTAAATACGATGGAACGACAGAAAAAATGCTTGATAAAAAAGAGCAGAAGAAGAAAATGACCAAACATGAAGAACGACGCTTGCTGAAAAAATATGCACAAGCAGAAGAACCAGAAGAAAGCCCATTAGCAGCAGCACTAAAAGCAGCAATGAAGAAGTAATAAGATATGAAAGAGGTTGTGATAGAAGTGGTCAGCTTCAAGAAATAAGAAGGAATTTACGAAAATTGCTTCTCAAATTTTTGTGAAATTTCGGCTTATTTTCGAAGAAGCTACTTCTGGAACACCATTTATTCGGAAAAAAGGACTGTGACAAGACTTTTGTCACAGTCCTTTTTCATTTAAAAAAATGTTTACTTCATTTGACGTATATTATTGGTGAGGCTTCAATTCATTTGGCTTCACTTTTTCTGTTTCTCTTATGATATAAACAGGACGCTGTTTCGTTTCTAAGAAGATTTTCCCGATATATTTCCCGATGATTCCAAGACATAACAATTGGATTCCACCAATGAACAGGAAGATCGAGACCATGGAAGGCCATCCTGATGTAGGATCACCAAACAACAATGCCCGCAAAATAATGAACAAAATTGCAATACCAGAACCGACACAAGACAAAGCGCCGATAAATGAAGCAATCGTTAACGGTGCATCCGAGAAGTTCACGATACCATCAATCGAGTAGTTGAATAATTTCCAGAAGGACCAAGATGTTTCGCCAGCCACACGTTCGCGGTTTTCATAAGAAATATATTCTGTTTTAAATCCGACCCAGCTAAATAATCCTTTTGAAAATCGGTTGTATTCTGTTAATTCTAGGACGGCATCCACCATTTGACGAGTCATCAAGCGGAAATCACGAGCGCCATCGACCATTTCTGTATCGCTGATTTTATTGATCAACTGGTAGAATTTTTTCGCAAAGAAACTGCGTATCGTAGGCTCGCCTTCACGAGTCGAACGCCGGGTGCCGACACAATCGATATCAGAAGTAGTGATCCGGTTGATCATCTCAGGAAGCAGTTCGGGCGGATCTTGCAGATCAACATCCATCACGGTCACTAAATCTCCTGTAGAAGCTTGCAATCCAGCGTACAGAGCCGCTTCTTTCCCAAAATTTCTGGAAAATGAGACAAAGCGGACATAAGGATAAGCTGAGGCTAGCTTCTTGATTGCTGCTAACGTACCGTCTTTTGATCCGTCGTCAATAAACAAATATTCGAACTCATGGGCACCTTTGAATTTTTCAACCTCATCAAAAAAAAGAGGAACAGTTTTTTCTTCATTAAAACATGGGACAACAATTGATACTTTCATCGTTTCTATCCTTTCAATCGTATGTTTATATATGGTTTACATTCAAAATTTAATAAACCTTAAATAACACCTTTAAAATTTGATTTTACGTAAAAGAACAGGTATTCTTTTTGTAAACTAACGTATTTAGTTTACCATGTTTCCTCGGTTTATCAAACTTTTAAGAACAATTTTTATTAGTTGGCAAGTAGTTTTGGATAGAGAAAAAGGAGGAAGTTCCAGTCTATTGACTAGGAGCAAACAAAATGAAAATACACACACCTATCGGCTTTTTATGGTTAGATGCAGATGAATCCGGATTGACTGCTGTATCTTTTCAGCCAATTTCAGAAAGCGAATCAGCGAATCAGCAAATTTTAACGCGCACACAAGAACAGTTTGAAGAATATTTTGCGGGAAAAAGAAAAGAATTTGATGTTCCTTTATCTATAAAGAGAGGTACGCCTTTTCAGCAAAATGTCTGGAAAGCTTTGTCGACCATTCCTTATGGAGAAATCCGAACGTATAAAGAAGTAGCTGTTGCTGTTGATAGTCCGAAAGCTGTGCGAGCGATTGGGCAGGCAAATCGAACCAATCCATTGCCAATCGTTATTCCTTGTCATCGAGTGATCGGGCAAAATGGAAAACTGACAGGATATATGGGAAACGCAATAGATGGGGTTGAAATCAAACGCCAATTGTTGTTGTTAGAAGGATATCTGCAAAATTAAAAACAGTTGTGATTCGGACATTGTTCCATGCGAGAATCACAACTGTTTTTTCATGTTCATTCTAAACTTTGATCAGCCAAATAAATAGTAAAGCCATCACTGTTTGGAGAAGCCCGACAGCTAATCCATAAGATAAGAAGCGTGTACCTTCTTTCATGAATTTTGCAAAGTCTAAACGCAGACCAATTGCCGCTAAAGCAGTGATCTCAAACCAGCTGCTGATAAAATGTGCCGATTGGTCAATAACTACAGGTAAAGAAAACAAGCTGTTGACCAAACAAAAGATCACAAACCCTAATACATACCAAGGAAGTGGTAATTTTCGTTTTTTCTGCGTATCAGTTGGCGTTTCAAACAGAGCTGGTTGTTTCTTGTGCATGAATTTTTCAAACAGATAGACAACAACAACGAGCATCATAATACGTAGAATCTTAAATAGCATGGCGAATTCGACAACAGAATTGTCAAGTAAGCTTGCCCCAGCGACTACTTGACCAACAGATTGGAGTGTGCCACCCAAAAGTGCACTTTTTTCAATGAGATTTCTACCAAACAACTGTAATCCAAGAAAAGGGAGAGTCAACATCATCACAGTACCCAGTAGATTGACTAGTGTGATGATCTGTCCTTTTTCTTCCTCTTTCGCATGGATGGAAGGGGCGATCGAAGCAATAGCAGAAGAACCACAAACAGCGTTTCCTCCAGCCATCATCAAAGAAGAAGTATCGCTGAATTGCAGTTTTTTACCAATCAAGTAAGCACCGATGATAGTGACTGACATTTGCAGTAACACAAAAACAATTCCTTTTATACCAATTTGAGCAATCGTTTGAGCTGTGACAGTTGCACCTAGTAAAAAAACAGAGAATTCTAATAGTTTGCTTTCAGCAAATTTTGTGCCGATTGCTAGAACAGGCTGTTTAAAAAAAGTATTTCCTAATAAAATACCCAATAAAATAGCAATAGTCGCTCCACCTAACTGTGGCAGATAAATAGCAAGAAGCCTGCTGAAGGCAGCGATGGCAAAAGAAAGCAGTAAACCGGGTAAGATTTCGCGGACCGCTGAATCCTTTACAGATTTTATTGGATGTGACAATGATTTCATTTGATCGGTTCCTTTCGTCAATAAATACTAAAAGCATACTCGAACATAGTAGCACTAAACCAGTATTTTGACAAAAGAACAAGAGGGCGTGACAAAAGTCTTGTCACGACCTCTTGTTTCGAATAAATGGTGTTCAAAAGCCAGTTTCTCGGTATTAAGCCAAATTTATGCAAAAATGTGGAAAGCCATTTTCACAAAATTTTTCTTAATACTCGAAACTAAGCGGCTTTTTCACGACCTCTTGGTAAACGGTGTTCCAGAAGTAGCTTCTTCGGAAATAAGCCGAAATTTCACAAAAATTTGAGAAGCAATTTTCGTAAATTCCTTCTTATTTCTTGAAGCTGACCACTTCTTTTACGACCTCTTGGTAAACGGTGTTCAAAAGCTTGCATCTGCGGTAATAAGCCCAACCAGTACAAAAACATGAACAGCTGTTTTTGTTTGGCCGTTCTTATTACTTGATGCAGAACAGCTTTTTCACAACCTATTGAATCGATTATTAAGCGATTTTTTTAGAAACAAATTTTCCATGTTTGCTATGTTCTTTAATTAAGAAACGTACGTAATGAGCAAGAACGTAGAAGACAACTACACTTGCAAACAGACATTCCGCAACTTTTAAGAAATCCAATACGCTACTATAGATACCTAAACTGTTGAAGTAATGAACAGTAGTAAATATAGCTGTTGCAGAGATAACAAGCGGGAATGTAAAGGCTGCATAGCTTGGATAAAAACGAAGCTTGAACAAACGTGGAAGCATAGACAGCACAACGAAATACAATACTTGAGATAAAGCGAACAATGCTACGACAAGATAAAAATTAGGTTCAGCAAAGTTTTTAAGATAACCTGTTAGGCAAAGAGAACCAGGTGCTGCAACGATCGTAATCAGCGGACGTGTCGGATGAGCCATATTTCTTACGAAAAAGACACGTTTGATGATGATCGGCAATAAGAACGCATAGCAGATCAATGAAATCCAAAAGAAAATTTTTCCAATAAGTGGGAAGAAGTTCCCGGCAGTTACAGTGATGACCCCAAATCCAACATAAATGATAAACCAGCTTGGATAAATTGCTTCAATTGAAAGATCAGCTTTGATAACATGGTGATAATTGAAATAAAAGACAAGGATCACTTGGAAGATAACAGCGCACAGCCAAATGAATTTGACAATTGGTGCAATACTTTCATATGAAACAAAATAAGTACAAATAACCATGAGTGACATCGTAAAAGTTGGTGAAACGGAGGCGATGATTGGATCATGCAACGTTTGTTTCGTGTGTTCGAATAAGATAAACAATTTAACAAAAATGAATATCATAAGAATCATAGAGATACCGCCAGTTAGATTGCCTAAAGCAACATGGTGATAGTCTTTAAACAGATTTCCAAGGGAAGCTAACCCAAGGATCAACCCGCAGATCGGGATCGGAATAATTTTCAAAAAGTTCTTCATATATAATATTCTCCTTTTTATTTAATAGATTTTAGTACCAAGATGAACGAATACATTGTAAAATGAATAGGAATGTATGATTACGAGCAAGCAGACAGCTGATTGTCTTCATCTAAGTTACTAGTTGGATCAGCAACTGTTTTGTTGTACATTTCTATTATAGATGGTTTTTTGTATATTTAAATCAAATAGTTTTTATAGTAATTATCATAAAAAGTTATGGAAGTGGTGCCATGTTTAAGTTATTAACGACTTTTCGAGCAGTATATGAAACAAGAAATTTTTCCAGAGCAGCAGAAGTACTGTTTTTATCTCAACCAGCAGTCTCGAATCAAATCAAACAGTTGGAGCGGGAATTGAATATCGATCTTTTTCAACGTAACGGAAGAAAAGAGATGCTTCCAACTAAGCAAGCCGACTTATTATATGAACGGACACTGGTTTTGTTAGAAGAATGGGAAGAAACTCAGCAAAAATTGCTCAATGAACAAAATGAAGAAGAAGTATGTCGGATCGTTGCTTCCCACACCTTTGCTGTCTATCTTTTGCCTCAGTTGATGAAACATCTGATCAAAAGGTTTCCTAAAGTGCATTTTGAGATCGAAATCGCGAATTCTCATGAATCATTAGAACAAGTAGCGAAACATGAATCCGATTTTGGTTTTATCGAAAAGCCATTAGAGACTTCCGGCGTACAAAGATACTCTTTGATGGAAGACCAGCTAGTCATCGCTGGGGACCCAAAAAGCAAATTGTGGCTTGTAAGAGAAGCAAACTCTGGTGTTTTTCATTACACGCAGCGTTATTTTGAAGAGATGAATATCCAAGATAAGAAGATGATCGTGAAAAGTAACGATGTAATTGTTGCGTTGCTGAAGGAAGGAATCGGTCGCTCGATTTTGTCTAAGCGCTCTGTTCCAGAAAATGTGCCAATGACTCCGTTGAATTTCCATCGATATTTTTATTTCATCCAACGAACCAATCTGGTTTCTGATCAGCTGCTAGAGATTGCCGAAGAGATCCTTCGATACAATGAAAGCACAGAAACTTCTCACAGCGAGGAGAATCTCAGCTGGTAGATAATTGCATGTATCAAAAAAAGTTCTATGATACACTAAAGATAAGCAGTAGGCTTTTGTACTGCATTTGCTCAAGCAACTGCACAAACGGAAAGTTAATTTTTCCCAAATGTCTATGGAAAGACTTTCCATTATCTAACTGGACCGCTATAATAATCAGCAGTATGGTTTTTAAGAAAAGGGATGAAACATGGAAAAAAAATTAAAAGCTTCGAACGATAATCGTATTGATTATGGCGTGATTTTACCAGTCTTTCTGTTATGTTTGATTGGTCTGCTCTCATTATATGTAGCACTTAGCCATGATCCGAACAATCCAGCAGTCTTGAAAGGCGTAGGGATGCAAGTTGTGTGGTATTTAGTTGGAGCGGCAGCAATCGTTGTCATCATGCATTTGAATTCCAAATGGATCTGGAAACTGACTCCTTACCTTTATGGTTTGGGGTTAGTGGTAATGGGACTCTTGCTCAAATTCTATGATCAGAATTTAGCTGCTTCAACAGGGTCTAAAAACTGGTTTCGATTCGGTGCGTTTACTTTCCAGCCAGCAGAGTTGATGAAGATTGCGTACATCTTGATGATGGCACTGATCGTAACTAAACATAATACGCAAGTAAAAGAACGGACGATGAAATCGGACTTTTGGCTGATTGGGAAGCTCTTGATCGTGACAATACCGGTTTTAGCATTGATCATGGCCCAAGATGACTTTGGAACGATGCTTGTCTTTCTTGCGATCTTTGGCGGGATTTTCTTGATGTCTGGAATCTCTTGGCGCATCATCGCACCTGTAGTAATCTTGGCAGTAGTCGTTGGAGCAGGAACGATCTTCTTGGTTACGACTGAAGGCGGAAGAGACTTGCTTTACAAAGTTGGCTTCAAATCTTATCAGTTTGCACGTATTGATTCATGGCTGGACCCTTTCCATGATACGTCAGGAATGAGTTATCAGCCGGCCCAAGGACTTTTGGCAATTGGTACCGGTGGCTTGTTTGGTAAAGGATTCAACGTAAGCAATATTTATGTGCCTGTTCGTGAGTCCGATATGATTTTTACCGTTATCGGTGAAAACTTCGGCTTTATCGGTGGTGCATTCGTCATTTTCTTGTATTTTATTTTAATCTATCGTATGATTCGGGTGTGTTTCGATACGAATAATGAATTTTACGCCTATATCGCAAGCGGTTTGATCATGATGCTGCTGTTCCATGTCTTTGAGAATATTGGAGCAAATATCGGATTACTTCCTTTAACAGGGATCCCATTGCCTTTCATTAGCCAAGGAGGATCTTCGATTTTAGGGAACATGATCGGTATCGGGTTGATATTATCGATGAGATACCAAAATGAAGCACCTGCAAGATCTTCAAGGAGGTAAGAAAATTGTACACCTTTTACTGGTACCCGAAATGTTCAACATGCAAAAAAGCCAAAGCGTGGTTAGACCAGCATGGCGTTAGTTATCAAACTGTTGATATGATCAAAGAAGTACCGAAGGCCTCAACGATTGAGACTTGGCTAGAAACGAGTCAAGTACCAATCCGTCGCCTGTTCAACACAAGCGGGATGAAATATCGGGAACTTGGACTGAAAGATCAAGTAGGCGAGTTTACGACTTCAAAAGCAAGCCAAGTCTTATCGACAGATGGTATGCTGATCAAGCGGCCACTGATCTTACGAGAGGACCAGCTTGTTGCAATTGGATTCAATGAAAAAATTTATGAAGGAGAACTGATATAAAATGGCAGGCAAGCATTTGAAGAAAAAGGACAACCTTTGGATCTTATTTAATGGAAAAGAATACTGTGTTGGTTTGACAAATGAAGCGCAAGAAGAACTTGGAGACATCACGTTTGCCAATCTGCCAAAAGCAGGACAATCGCTAAAAAAAGATGAACCTCTGATCGAAGTTGAAGCGGAAAAAGCGGTCAATGAATTTGCCAGCCCGCTAACGGGTACAGTTTCTTCTGTTAATGATAAAATCGGTGAAGATATCAATATCTTGAATGATTCAGATGAAATGAATGCGTGGATCTTAAGTTTCAAAGATGTTGATCCAAAAGAATTTGACGAATTATAAAATCAGAAAATCACTTGAAAAAAGTTGACACTGATTCTTCCAGTTGCTATAATCATAAGCAATCCTATATGAAACGAGAAAGCTTTGAAAAGAAGAGTACATGTCACGGACGTTTGAAGAGAGCCCTGTTTGCTGAAAATGGGTAACGAAAATGAGATGGAAGATGGTCTTAGAGCAGAGTAAGCGAGCGTAAGCAAACTTACTACGGGAGTGCCCGTTACAGCGCGACAGTATACGGAAAGAAGCTAAGTCCAAGTACTGGAAGAGGCTGTTATTGCGAAGTAACGGTAAATCAAGGTGGTAACACGGAAGTTCAAGCTTTCGTCCTTTTGCTTAAGGCAAGAGGGCGAAGGCTTTTTTGTTTGAAAAATCATAAGAGAAAGATGTGAATGGCATGTCATTAATCCAACTAACGAATGTCAAAAAGACATTCAATGGGAAAAACGGAAACATCCAAGCCGTCAATGACGTTTCACTAAACGTTGAAAAAGGGGATATTTATGGAATCGTCGGCTATTCTGGCGCAGGAAAAAGTACATTAGTCCGTCTCCTGAATGGACTTGAGCTTCCCACGAGCGGCGAAGTGATCGTAAACGATCAAGATATTACAAAATTAAAAAACAAAGAATTACGTACATTCCGAAAGAAAATCGGTATGATCTTCCAGCATTTCAACCTGTTATGGTCAAGAACTGTACTTGAAAATATCCAGCTGCCGCTGGAATTAGCTGGCGTACCAAAGAGCAAACGTAAAGAACGGGCAGAAGAACTGTTGCGTTTAGTCGGGTTAGAAGGACGCGGACAAGCATATCCTTCACAACTTTCCGGCGGACAGAAACAACGCGTCGGTATCGCACGAGCATTGGCAAATGATCCTGAGATCCTGCTTTGTGATGAGGCTACTAGCGCATTGGACCCGCAAACAACAGAAGAAGTATTAGACTTATTGTTAGCGATCAATAAGAAATTGAATTTGACCATCGTCTTGATCACACATGAAATGAATGTGATCCGCAAAATCTGCAACAAAGTCGCTGTGATGGAGTTGGGGAAAGTCGTAGAAGAAGGAGACGTATTGACTGTCTTCAGACAACCGAAAAAAGAAGTAACCAAACGCTTTGTACAACAAGACATCGAACCAGAAGCTGATTCGACAGAACTATTAGCTGAACTCATCAAAGAAAATCCAAGCGGCCGTTTGGCAACTTTGACCTTTAGCGAAAGAAATGCCAACGAGCCAGTCATTTCCCAAGCGATTCGACGCTATAACATCGATGTCAACGTTGTGTATGGAAAGATCAAACAAGTGAAAGAAGGTTCCTTTGGTTCATTGACTGTCTTGATGACTGGTGAAACCAAAGAATTAGATCAAGCAGAAGTGTTCATCAAAGAACAAGGAGTAGGAATTGAGGTGATCCATCGTGGATAAAAGCTTTTCAGAAACATATCTAGATTTTAAACAAATCAACCCGGAAACGATGAATCAGGCTATCCTTGATACACTATATATGACATTAATCTCAATGGTCTTAGTGACGATCATCGGATTAGTTTTGGGATTGATCCTTTACTCTATTGGACGCAAAAACAAACCGTATGCTCGAATCATTTATGGAATCGTATCGATCATCAGTAATATTTTCCGGTCAACGCCATTTATGATCCTGATGGTTTTGATCATTCCATTTACTAAAGCAATCGTAGGCACTATGCTAGGTGCGCAAGCAGCCATTCCAGCTCTTGTTTTATCCGCAGCACCATTTTATGCCCGTCTAGTAGAGATTGCTTTTCGTGAAGTCAGCCCTGGTGTACTGGAAGCAGCAGATGCAATGGGAGCAAGTTACTGGGAAATCATCTGGAAGGTCTTGATACCTGAAAGTATTCCCGCATTGATTTCTGGATTAACAGTTACAACGATCTCGATGATCGGATTTACTGCGATGGCCGGCGCGATCGGCGCAGGTGGACTTGGAGGTCTTGCTTGGCAGGAAGGCTACCAGCGTGGTAATCTAACAGTGACATTCGTTGCGACTTTAATTATTTTACTAATCGTATTTATCGTTCAAGGAATCGGTGATTTCTTAACTAAGAAAACAGACAAAAGATAATAGGATATAGGGGGATGTAGGATATGAAAAAGAAAATTTTTGGATTTGCAGCAGCGCTTTTGCTGACTGTAGGATTAGCAGCATGCGGTAACAACAGCGACAGCAAAGATTCAGCAAATAAAGCAGACGACACGACATTGAAAGTCGGCGCTTCACCGACACCGCACGCAGAGATTTTGGAACATGTGAAACCATTATTGAAAGATGAAGGAATCGATCTTGAAATCGTCAAATTCGATGACTATGTATTACCGAACCAATCTTTGGAAGAAGGCGACATTGATGCCAATTACTTCCAGCATATTCCTTATTTGAACAAAGAAATCAAAGAAAAAGGATATGACTTTGTCAATGCCGGTGCTGTCCACATCGAACCAATGGGCTTGTACTCTAAAAAAGTCAAAGATGTTTCCGAATTAAAAGATGGTGCAACAATCATTACTTCAAATTCTGAATCAGACTGGGGACGCATCATCACAATTCTACAAGATGCTGGCTTAGTCAAAGTCAAAGATGGAGTAGATCTGGAAACAGCAACATTCGATGATATTGAAGAAAACCCTAAGAACTTGAAGTTCAACCATACGATCGACCCATCACTTTTAGCTTCTACGTACCAAAATGATGAAGGTGACCTAGTTGCAATCAACGCAAACTTCGCTTACGGCGCAGGGTTGAATCCATTAGAAGATGCCGTATTGCTTGAAAAGGACAACTCTCCTTACGTGAATATTATTGCGACTCGTAAAGGTGATGAAGACAGTGACAAAATCAAAAAACTGATTGAAGTGCTTCACCGCAAAGAAGTCCAAGAATGGATCACAGACAAATGGGGCGGCTCTGTTAAACCAGTAAAGGCTGATGCAAAATAAGGTATGGAACAAAAAAGATGAGAAATAAGTCTGTAATGGCTTATTTCTCATCTTTTTTATACCTATTCTAATTTAGAAATCAAAATTGTTTAATAATAAATAAAAGATATTTGATTTTAGTAAGGAAGGTCATTGCGCTTCATTCTCAATTAGTCTAAAATGAGTGAGAACGAAAGAGAATTTGGGGGTATAATGCATGTCTGTCTTAGAAATAAAAAATCTACATGTGTCGATCGAGGAAAAAGAAATCCTTAAAGGCGTAAACCTAACAATGAAAACCGGAGAAATCCATGCCATCATGGGACCTAACGGCACAGGAAAATCTACCTTATCTGCCGCTATCATGGGCAATCCAAACTATGAAGTAACAGAAGGCGAAATTTTGTTTGACGGGAAAAATGTTTTAGACTTGGAAGTAGATGAACGTGCGCGACTTGGCTTATTTTTAGCTATGCAATATCCAAGTGAGATACCAGGTATCACGAATGCGGAATTCATGCGTGCAGCGATCAATGCGAAACGTGATGAAAACGACAAAATTTCTGTTATGGCATTTTTGAAAAAGTTAGATGAAAAAATGGCTTTACTAAATATGCCAGAAGAAATGGCTGAACGTTATCTGAACGAAGGTTTTTCTGGCGGAGAAAAGAAACGGAATGAGATCCTGCAATTGTTGATGTTAGAACCAACATTTGCAATTTTAGACGAAATCGATTCAGGTCTGGATATCGATGCTTTGAAAGTCGTTGCTAAAGGAGTAAATGAAATGCGCGGAGACAATTTCGGTGCATTGATCATCACCCACTATCAACGATTATTGAACTATATCACACCTGATGTCGTTCACATCATGATGGAAGGCCGAATAGTCATGACAGGGAATGCTGACCTAGCTAAACGTCTGGAAGCAGAAGGCTACGCTGGTATCAGTAAAGAATTAGGAATCGACTATAAAGAAGAAGAAGCGTAAGGGGGAGCAAGAATGAAAGAAAAAAACTGGCTCGATTATCTTGACGCGGTAAATGATTTTTCTTTAAGTAAAGGCGAACCTGATTGGATGAGAACCTTCCGTCAAGACGCACTAACGAAAGCAGATGAACTGCCATTGCCGCATATCGATCGGGTGAAATTCCATCGCTGGTCGTTATTCGATGTGAAAGAAACACAAACCATCAGTGAAACAGGCACGATTCCGGCATTTGATGCAATGAAAGATAATCCTGTGCTTGTCCAACAAGGTTCATGGACGATTTTTGAACAACTGCCTGTGGAATTAGCAGAAAAAGGAGTCATTTTTACCGACTTGTTCACTGCAATGATCGAATATCCAGAACTAGTCCAAGAATATTATATGAAAAAAGCAGTAAACATGAACGAAGACCAATTGACTGCACTCCATGTAGCTTTTATGAACAGCGGTATTTTCCTGTATGTGCCTAAAAATGTCGTGATCGATGAACCACTCGAGTCCTTATTCATTCAAGATGGCGCATCCGATGATCACTTCTTCAAGCATGTGTTGATCGTGGCAGATGAACATAGTGAATTTTCTTATCTGGAACGTTTCCAGACAACCAAAGAACAAGTAGCAAAATCATCAGGTAATATCATCGTGGAAGTCATCGCTAAAGCTGGTTCAAAAATCAAATATTCAGCCGTAGATCAATTAGGAGAAAATATTACTTCTTATATGAATCGCCGTGGGCACATTTTACGAGATGCTTCTGTCGACTGGGCAATTGGTGTCATGAATGACGGTCATGTGATCGCTGACTTTGACTCAGATTTAGCAGGAGAAGGTGCACACGCAGAAGTCAAAATCGTGGCAATCAGCTCGGGCAGACAAATCCAAGGAATCGATACGCGAGTAACCAATAAAGCCCCTCATACGATCGGGCATATTTTGCAACACGGAGTGATCCGAGAAAAAGGAACATTGACCTTTAATGGTATCGGCCACATCTTGAAAGGGGCAAAAGGTGCAGATGCCCAACAAGAAAGTCGTGTCTTGATGCTTTCTGATAAAGCACGTGGTGATGCGAATCCTATTCTTTTGATCGATGAAAACGAAGTAACTGCTGGACATGCTGCCAGTGTAGGACGAGTTGATCCAGAAGAAATGTACTATCTGATGAGTAGAGGATTGCATAAAGAAGAAGCAGAGCGCTTAGTGATTCGAGGATTCCTCGGTTCTGTCTTAACAGCAATCCCTGTAGAACAAGTTCGGAAAGAATTAGTCGAAGTAATTGAAGGGAAGTTGAATGGATGATCGATGCTAAAAAGCTACGCAATGATTTTCCTATCTTATTTCAAGACGTCAATGATGAACCTTTAGTTTATCTGGATAATGCAGCGACGACCCAAAAGCCAAAACAAGTACTCCAGGCATTAGCGCACTATTACGAACACGATAACGCCAATGTTCATCGCGGTGTCCATACGTTAGCAGAACGCGCGACCCATGATTATGAACAAGCAAGAGAAAAAGTACGGGCGTTCATCCATGCAAAAGAAACAGCAGAAGTGCTGTTTACTCGTGGTACGACGACAAGCTTGAATTGGGTAGCCAGAAGCTTCGGCGACCGCTATATCAAAGCAGGAGACGAGATAGTGCTCTCTTACATGGAACATCATTCTAATGTTATCCCGTGGCAGCAGTTGGCAAAACGAACAGGTGCTGTCTTGAAATATATCGAACTAACAGAAGAAGGCTTCCTGGATATGGAGGATGCAGCGAAAAAGATTACGGACAAAACCAAAATCGTCTCCATTGCTCATGTATCCAATGTCTTAGGTGTCATCAATCCTGTTCAAGAATTAGCTGAACTTGTCCATGAAAACGGCGGGGTCATCGTAGTAGATGGTGCTCAATCTGTCCCGCACATGGCCATTGATGTCCAAGCACTAGACTGTGATTTCTTTGCTTTCAGCGGACACAAAATGTGCGGACCAACAGGTATTGGTGTTTTATATGGTAAACGAAAATGGTTAGAAGAAATGGAACCTGTTGAATTTGGTGGCGAAATGATCGATTTTGTCGAATTATACGACAGTACATGGAAAGAACTACCTTGGAAATTCGAAGCAGGGACACCAAATATCGCCGGCGCTATCGCATTAGGCCATGCAATCGATTATTTGCAAAAACTCGGTATGGACAATATCCATCGATATGAAGAAGAACTAGCCGCTTATGTGTTGCCAAAATTACAAGCAATTGATGGATTGACTGTTTATGGTCCACAAGACCCGAATTTTCGGACAGGAGTCGTTGCATTCAATTTGGATGGGTTACATCCCCATGATGTCGCGACAGCTTTAGACATGGAAGGGGTAGCCGTCAGAGCAGGTCATCATTGTGCGCAACCGCTATTGAAGTACCTTGAAGTATCAGCGACTGCTCGCGCGAGCTTTTATTTCTACAACACAACGCAAGACGCCGACCGTTTAGTTGAAGCAATCATGGCAACAAAGGAGTTTTTCCAGCATGGGACTATCTAAATTAGACAATTTATACCGTCAAGTGATCTTGGATCATTCTTCCCATCCGCATCATCGTGGAAGCTTGACTGACTCGACAAGTAAGATCGAATTGAACAACCCCACATGTGGAGATGTGATCGAATTGCAAGTCGATGTAAAAGACGGAATCATCAAAAATATCGCCTTTGACGGCAGTGGCTGCTCCATCAGTACGGCAAGTGCCTCGATGATGACAGACGCCGTCATCGGAAAATCAATAGAAGAAGCAGAACATTTAACTGTAGACTTTCTACAGCTTGTCCAAGGAAAAGAAGTCAAAGATCCCGACCAATTAGGCGATGCTGCTATGCTTGGTGGTGTAGCTAAATTTCCAGCTCGGATCAAATGTGCGACACTTGCCTGGAAAGCACTAGGAAAAGCAATGGAAAACGATGGTACCGCAGCTTTCCATCATTACCACAAGGAAGAGGAGTGAGAACATGGGCGTACCAGAATTAGAAGAATATAAATTCGGGTTTCACGATGATGTCGAACCGGTTTTCAGTACAGGAGAAGGCTTGACAGAAGAAGTGATCCGTGAGATGTCAAGAATCAAAGGCGAACCAGAATGGATGCTTGAATTCCGTCTGAAATCTCTAGAAACATTTAACAAAATGCCAATGCAAACATGGGGCCCCGACCTTTCAGACATCGATTTCGATGCCATCAAATATTACCAAAAACCAAGTGACAAACCCGCTCGTGACTGGGAAGACGTACCAGAAAAAATCAAAGATACATTTGAAAAGATTGGTATCCCAGAAGCAGAACGAGCTTATCTAGCCGGTGCTTCCGCACAATATGAATCAGAAGTCGTGTACCATAATATGAAAGATGAATTCGAAAAGTTAGGAATCGTCTTTACTGACACTGACTCTGCTTTGAAAGAATACCCTGAATTGTTCAAAGAGTACTTTTCAAAACTTGTACCGCCAACTGACAACAAATTAGCAGCGCTGAATTCAGCCGTATGGTCAGGTGGCACCTTTATTTACGTGCCAAAAGGTGTCAAAGTCGATGTTCCATTACAAACTTACTTCCGGATCAATGCGGAAAACACGGGGCAATTCGAACGTACGCTGATCATCGTTGACGAAGGAGCAAGCATCCACTATGTCGAAGGTTGTACGGCACCTACTTATTCAAGTAACAGCCTGCATGCCGCCATCGTAGAAATCTTTACAAGAAAAGATGCGTATTGCCGTTACACAACGATCCAAAACTGGTCAGACAATGTGTACAACTTAGTAACCAAACGAGCAAAAGCATACGAAGGCGCAACCGTTGAATGGATTGACGGAAACCTAGGTGCAAAAACAACGATGAAATACCCAAGTGTTTACTTAGATGGAAAAGGCGCACGAGGCACCATGCTCTCCATCGCCTTTGCAGGAGCAAACCAAATCCAAGATACGGGTGCAAAAATGATCCATAATGCACCAAATACATCTAGCTCTATCGTCTCTAAATCAATCTCAAAAGACGGCGGCGAAGTAAACTATCGAGGACAAGTAACCTTCGCCAAAAACAGTGCGGGTTCGATCTCTCATATCGAATGTGACACAATCATCATGGACGAATGGTCGAAATCCGATACGATCCCATTTAATGAGATCCACAACAGCCAAGTCTCTTTAGAACACGAAGCCAAAGTCTCAAAAATCTCAGAAGAACAACTCTATTATCTGATGAGCCGAGGCCTGACCGAATCTGAAGCAACTGAAATGATCGTCATGGGCTTTGTTGAACCATTCACCAAAGAACTTCCAATGGAATATGCAGTCGAACTCAACCGATTGATCAGTTATGAGATGGAAGGGTCTGTTGGATAATAACTATTTCATTGCTCGAAACGTTGATATTAAAGCGTTTCGAGCATTTTTTTATTTGCATTTTAATAGTTGGCTACGTTTTTGGCTACGTTTGGAATTATTCGCCCATAAATTTTGCAAATCGGTCACCTGTTTTCTTAATAGATTGTGGTGTGACATGAGCATAGATATTCATGGTAGTTTTAATATCTTTGTGACCTAATCGTTCTTGTACTTCTTTTATCGACGCACCACTTTCAAACAATAAGCTACAGTGGGTATGCCTAAATCCATGTGGAGTAATTTGAGGCTCCATCGGTGTCTTTTTGTAAATCCAGTCTAACCAATCGTTTACTACTTGGGGGTAGTACAGCTTGTTTGTGTTTGTAGTGAAAAGAAACTGCTTTGGTGAATTCGTGTTATAGCCATATAAGATCATTATTTTCATTTGTTCTTGTTGCCAAATACGCAGTTGTTTAAGTGTAAAATCATCAAGCTGAATCGTTCTTGATGAATTTTTAGTTTTAGGTACTTGTAGAACTACTTGATTAAACTCGTCTTGAGCGATAGTTTTACCAATTGTTATTGTTTTATTGAAATAGTCTATATCTTCCCATTGAAGCGCCAATGCCTCGCTTTTACGCATTCCTGTATAAGCTAATAAACGGAAAAAAGTGTACAGTTTAACTGAATTATTTTCTTTAGTATTCTTTAAAAATAGTTGTAATTGATCTTTCGTATAAAACTTCAAGGGTTGTTCTTCTTCAATTTTTCTTGGAAGCAATGTTTTAGACATAGGATTATCTTTACAGACTTCCATTGCTACTCCAAATTTAAATATTTGAGCAGTTGTTTTTCTCAAGAAACCATATTGTTTTAATGTTTTGTGCCATTCATTAACCTGTTTTTGACAATAACTAACACTTATTTTATCCAATCGTAATTCCCCAAAAGCAGGTAATATATGGTTCTTGCAAAAACGTTGAGCAACGGCAACGGAAGATGGTTTTACTCTCGTTCTGTAGTTATCAATCCATAATTCATATAACTCTTGAAAAGTTGTAACATTGATTTTAAACTCTTGTTTTTCTTTAAAGTCTACAAGTAGTCTATTAAGTGCTATTTGTGCCTCAGCTTTTGATTTGAATCTTCTACGCTTTGTACGTATATCTTTTCCAGTCTTGGGATCTTTTCCTAAATAAGTTTCAAATCCCCAATATTTTTCGCCATTTTGTAATTTATAACTAAAAAATGTGGCCATTTGATTCTCTCTTTACTTCATGATTGCAGGTAGAGAAGTTATTTGAAGAATCAATTGCTTTTAAATTTATCGTGATTATTAGTTAGAAATTTTGCGACTATACTATTTTTCTCATATGGGAAATTGTATTTTTTGCTAAGATCAGAAATAAATTTTTCTGTTTCAAATTGGTTTTTAGTAATTTTATAAAAGAAATCCTCGACAGATGAATACTGTGAAATATCTTGATAGGCTAAGTCCATTTCGTTTAATAGCTGTTTTGAAGAATCAATCAGTATTTCTTTTTCACCGTATTTGAAATCCCCATTTCTTATCTTATCTTGAAGTTTACTGTTGGCTCTTTTGAAAAATAGCTCTTTAGAGATAGAGTGTTTTTGACTAGCATACTCTTCGATAAGAGGATTGATATCATTAGCAAGTATCTCATTTAGATAAATTTCAAAATCTTTTGAGTAATATTTTGAAAATATATTTTTTATTATAGGATTCAATAACTCATAGTCTTTATCTAGCGAAAACGTATCACTATATCTTTCTTGAATATCATTAAAGACTTTGTGAGGTATCTCTGGGAAGTCCTTAATATATAGCTCATACCCTGAATCTATAAGGTATGAAGCTATGTATTCTTCCAAAGTTCCCCATTTAATCCAGTCTGCACTAGTGTTTCCAATATTTGCAATTGTTAAAAGCCTATTTTTATTGGGTAAAGACACACCTCTAAGCCAATTATTAACGGAACTTATTGGTGTGTCTCCAATTAAATCACCGAATCGTTCTAATGTCAGACCTTTGGATTCGATAATTTTTCTAATACGTTCACTAGTTAACGATAGATTAGGTTTCATAACTAAGCCTCCTTTTTCTGATTTATTGTAACATATATTGCTATCATTTACTAAAATTTATTAAAAATGTTGACAATGGAATTTCTATAAGATATTATAAAATAGTAATTTTTAGTAATTATTTTTTTGTTGCTCATTACTAAAAATTACTATTTAGGTAGAGAAGTTATAGAACAATCAAAAAGGAGAGGTTTTTGTGGAAGCAATAAAATTAATGATCTCAGAAGAGCAGGAGGAAATGTTTCTGAAGCAGTTTTATCAAATTGCTACAAAAGCTATTGAAAAGGCTCAAGAAAATGCTGGTATGACAAGGGAATATCTCAATCAAAAAGAAATGGCAGAATACTTAAATGTGAGCGAAAACTTTTTAAAAAATGCTGTAAGAAATGAGGGATTACCTGTGGTTGAATTGGGGGCAAGAAAATTTTATTCGAAAAAGGCAGTTAATGAGTTTATGTTTGCTCGAATGAAGAGAGGTGAAAGTTTTGAGAGAAGATGAAATAACAAATTTAGTATTGAAAAGAATTGAAAAATATATAAAAAAGAGTGCTCCCGATAGTTTGCAGACGAAGGGGAACACTCGATAATGAATAAAGTTCTAAGAAAACTTTATTTGACTACATTTTAACATACTTTAAAGATAGGGAGAAAGTATATGAGTGATGAACAAAAGATTCAAAGAAATTACTATGCTATCATCCCCGCTAATGTTAGATATGACCGAGACTTAATTACAAGTTCAAAGCTTTTGTATGGTGAAATCACTGCTTTATGCAATGAAAAAGGATTTTGCTGGGCGAAAACACAGTATTTTCAAGATTTATACGGCGTTAGTAGGGTATCTATTCAAAAATGGCTTAAATCTTTAGAAGCAAATGGCTACATTTCGAGAGAAGTTATATATAAAGAAAATTCGAAGGAGGTAGATAAAAGAGTTATAAGAATTGTTAACACCCCTGACAAAGAAAAGTTAGCTACCCCGCTAACAAAAGTTAACACCCCTAGCAAAGAAAAGTTAACAGAGGATAATACATCTAATAATACAATTAATGAAGAAGAGGATATTAATATAAAAGAAATTTACACTAAGGTTAGTGTTCTTTATGAAGAAAATAATGACGATGGTCGAAAATTATTACAAGTGTATCACTATTTGAAAAACGCTAATGTATATATAGATGATATCAGAAAAATCATTGAATTTTTATATGAAAATACTCAGTATCTTAACGCTCAATGCATTATAACACAACATAAAGCATGTGTTTTTCAAGCGAAAACAGACGAAGGACTATTCGATTACGCAAAATTTTTTCTAAATGGACTTCAAATTAGATATAAAAATCAGCTTTTAGAAAATATAGAGACTACAGATCAATTCAATAAAGCATTCGGAATTAAAGAGTTACCTAAAATCCCTATGCATAATTGGTTAGAAGGAGAAAAAACATGATTAAAAATCGTCTAATAGATCAGATTTGGTGTCTTGATCAAAACACTGATACTCTCGAACTAATCGAGAGTATCTGCTTCAACACAGTAGTTCTCGATTTAAGAGCTGAAAATGACAATTGTGTAACTCATGTCATAATTAATCAAAAAATAGCTCAGCAGCTCTCTGAGAGTCTTAGAAAATGGGCTGAAGGGGAAAAACTATGAAAGCAATTAAAGAAAAAATCGTTAGTAGAAAAATAAACTGGTTAGCACACAGTGTACTTGTTTTAATGATTAGCGTTGTTTTTACAAGTAATATTGTTGAAGCTAGCATTTTCAATTGGTTTGATGACACAAAAAGTCAAACAGAGTTTTTGAATAATTCTCTTTATAGACCTTACCTGAAAAAACACAATGGAGATTTCCTTAGTCAGTTTGGGTTTTGGCTTGGATGGGCTGTGGTAAAAGGTATGTTTACTGTGACTGATTCGATTCAAAATATGATTCCAGATGTGCTAGATTTGTTCAATTTTATTGAAAGTACAGGGCTAAATAACGTTTATCAATCAGTCATGAATACAATTGTCGTTGGATTAATGATCCTTTCATTGATGTTTGTTGGCTACAAGATGATTACTGGAAAAGGAACAATAGATTTAAAATCTGTTGCAATGAATATAGTGATGTCTGTAGCATTAATTCTTTTAATGCCAACGATGATTTCTAGCGGTATTCAATTTTCCAAAATATTTTACAATGATGCTACTACGATTACAAATTCAGATGACGGAGTCGCTTGGTCATTGATAAAACAAGGAGTAACAGATTTGGCATATATTAATAAAACAGATCAGTACTCAAGCATTGATAAAACGGAGGATCGGAATAAGTTAACACGAAAAAATTTTCAACAGACGGATCTCACACAAGTGTTGACGAATAAAGTGATTGATAAATTGGAAAAAGAAAATCCAGCTGCGGATAATCTTCGCTATGAATTAGTTGAAAATTCTAATAATGAATTTGTTGCCACAAAGTTTTCTGATAACTTTTTATCAACATTTTCTGATAGCTTGAAATCAGGCTATTATCGCTATCAAGCAAATCTTTGGGGAATTTCGATTGGGTTGACAGCGTTGGCAATCGCATACGTGTTTAGCGCGTTTGTCATTATTACAGCAATACTAGAACTTGCATTTAAACGTGTGTTAGGTGTTCTTGTTTTTGCAACAGATATTGAGACAGGACAGCGTTCAAAAGTTGTTCTATCAGATATTCTACAATGTTACTTAACTGTTGGATTTCAAGGATTTGGACTATCCATGTTTGCTATGTTTATCAATTTTCTGAACTCAGGACAAGGTATCTCAACAAATATTTTTATAAAAACAATTGCTTATATCTGTGCCGTGTTCGTTCTAATAAAGGGTAGTGGAACAGTCATGCGTTACTTTGGCGTGGATATTGGTTTAAAAGAAGGCTATGGCCAGCTTGCTTCAGCATTTGGCATGGGCGCTATGCTGTTTAGAAAAGGATCAAATGGATTTAATCGAGCGAATGGTGGGAAGTTGAGTTTGACAAAATAAAATTCAATGCAAAATCTTTAAAATGCTTTGTCAACTCTGGTAAGAAATGGGCACCTTATAATAAAGGTGGATCTTACAGAAAATGGTATGGAAATTATGATTATATTGTTAATTGGGAGAATAATGGAGCTGAAATAAAAAATTTTATTGATGATAAGGGGAAAGTAAGGTCGCGTCCACAGAATATTAAGCATTATTTTTTTGAAGCTTTAACATGGTCTGAAATTACTAGTAGTAGGTTTTCTTTGAGGTATAGGGAATATGGAAGTATTCATGGAAATAAAGGAATGTCAGCATTTAGTACTAATCATTTATCTATGATGAATATTTTAGCAGTGGTGAACAGTAAAGTTGGAGATTATATCTTAAATATTTTAAATCCAACAATTTCACTGGGGGTTGGAGATTTTAAAAGATTTCCAATTAAAGTAATAAATTCAATTGATATAGATAAAATATCAGAGAACTTAGTAGACATATATAAAAAAGATTGGGATTCTTATGAACTATCATGGAATTTTAATAGACATCCATTATTAAAAAATATTTTTAAAGATAATATTTTACGACAAAGTATCAAGGATTTAGAACAGGATTGCGTTAAAAATATAGAAGTAGCGATAGAAAACGAAGAATATTTGAACGTCTGGGTTATAAATGAGTATGGACTGAATAGTGAGTTATCATATTCAGTTAACTCTTCAGATGTTGGATTAAGAAAAGGAACCACCAAAAGCGAAATAAAATCTTTTATTTCGTACAGTATGGGTGTTATATTTGGTCGCTACTCCATAGACGAAGATGGTCTCATCTACGCCGGTGGAGAATGGGATCCTTCTCGCTATCAAAAATTTAAACCTGATGCTGATAATGTTTTACTCATCACCGATGATGAGTATTTCAAAGATAGCCAAATTGACATTGTCAATCGTTTCATTGATTTCGTTGAGATTACTTTTGGTAAAGAAACTCTTGAAGAAAATCTCCAGTTTATCGCTGACACTTTAGGTGGCAAAGGGACAAGTCGAGAAATTATTCGTCGTTACTTTGTAAAAGATTTTTACAAAGACCATTTAAAAACATACTCCAATCGACCAATTTATTGGCAATTGGACTCAGGAAAACAAAATGGCTTTAAAGCGTTAATGTACTTGCATCGCTATACACCAGATCAATTAGGAAAAGTACGTACTGAATACCTACATGAATTACAAAAAGCGTATGACAATCGAATCGAATTGCGTCAGCAGCAAATTTCAACAAGTGATAACCCAAAAGAAAGAAATGCAATGACAAAAGAAATTGCAAAGATTCAGAAGCAATTAAAAGAAGTTCGTGAGTATGACGAGAAGTTGGGTCACTTAGCATTAAAACGAATTGAATTAGACTTAGATGATGGTGTGATTGTCAACTATGATAAGTTGCAGCGTGATCCTAAAACCGGCGAGAAATTCCAAATTTTGGCAAAAGGGGTCAAAGAACCAAAAAAATAGTTATCTAAGAAAGTTGTTTGGTTCTTTGTCAAATCGGACTGATAAGGTCATCTATGAACATCAAAGTTAGTAAAAGTTACTAGCTTTGATGTTTTTGTGTGTTTTGAAAACCACCTGCTATGCAGGTGGTTCCGGAAAGCTTCCAGCGAGGTATAAAAAAAGCCTCCTAAACTGATAAGATGAAGTAGGTTTCCCGACCACCACATCAAAAAGTTTAGGAGGTACCTTTTTATGAAAAAGGCTACAGAAAGTTTATCACACACAGTTTGGAAATGTAAGTATCATATAGTGTTCGCTCCGAAATATCGCCGCCAAATCATTTATGGCAAATACAAAGCAAGTATTGGAGAGATTATACGTGAATTATGCGAAAGAAAGGGCGTTGAGATTTTAGAAGCAAATGCTTGTCCAGATCATATACACATGTTAGTCAGTATCCCACCAAAAATAAGTGTCTCTCAATTTTTAGGTTACCTAAAAGGAAAAAGTAGTCTAATGATTTTTGATAGACATGCAGAACTCAAATATCGTTATGGAAATAGAAAGTTTTGGTGTAGAGGATATTATGTGGACACAGTAGGACGAAACAAGGAAAAAATTGCAGAATATATTCGTAATCAATTAAGAGAAGACCACGTAGCGGATCAGCTTACATTGTTTGAAGAAGTTGATCCGTTTACTGGAGAAAAAAATCGTAAGAAACACTAAGGGCTTCTTTGAGAAGCAGCGAGTAAATGTGGTGCAAGAGGGAACCGGTTCGGTAAGCCTTTCAGGCTTAGGCCGGTAAAAAAGGCTTTCAGCCGCAGAACAAACCACCCGTTCACACGGGTGGTTCAGATTGTAGACAAACCTTATGTAAAAATGAGGTTTGTCTTTTTTATATGTATGATTTCAAGAATAAAAGAGAAATAGCTCTGTTTTTCTTTAGAAAAACACTCCTTTCTTGCTCTAATTTTTTTGATTTTTACTAGTTTTTTCATATTTAGGCAGGCAAAAGTAAGCCCAATTTTCGGCTCTATAATTTCTAGGACTGATAGAATTTTCTGTCGGTCCTAGAAATTATAGAGCCAGTTGTTTTCTAACAACTTTCTTTTTTATTCTTAAATTGCGTGCGAAATTATCCAAATTATGTCAATATAAGGGGTATAGAAAGAGAACGATTAGGTGAGATTGATGACAGATATAAATACGCAACAAATTGAAGAAAAATTAAATCAACGTTTTCCTAATTATGGACGTAGGAAAATCATTTTTTGGTTTGATTCAAATCAGGATTTTCTTGAAGAAATTGACTCATTGGTCATTCAAAATGCAAAAATCTATCGATTAGAAAAGGACGCACAATTTAAAACCAAGCGTTTATTAGAATATGAAGATCCCGAAACTAACTATTTAATCTATGCGCCATTTCCTCGTTGGGATGATAAAGATGAAGATAATCATTTGTTGAGTGTATTGAACTATTCAGAGGAATTTAGTGCAGACCGCTTAGCGATTATCATGAATGAATTGGCTATTCCACTTAGATTTCATCAGACAGTTAAACAGTATCGTAATTTCTTTAATGCAAAGGATCGCATGAGAAGTTTTGGTGAATTTAGTACGCATATGACAATTAATAAATCGGAAACGATTGAATTAATGATAATGGCTGTTTTGTTGAAATCGAAAAGTATTCGATTAAATGACTTACTGCGTGTAGTTCTAAAAAGCTTTACAGAAAGTAGGGAGAATCCTTTAAAGGAACTTGATAAGTATCAGTTAACAGCTAAATTTTGGGAATTTATTCAAATAAAATTTGGCTTTACGGATAGCCAGCCTACATTGGAAAAGTTGACGATGTGTCTTTATTTGAACTATTTTTATTATCAAATTGATCAAGAGATGCCGAAGAAGTTCAAAGGATTTGAAATACTCCATTTGAAAGCAAACATTATTACTTTCATGGATCAGTTTATGAATGATACACGTTACGTGGAAAGCTTTGAACAGCTATCTAAAAAAGTATATCAGACTATTGATGGTGATGGATTATTAGACAGTATAGAAATTGATGATCTAATTGAAGCAGACGTATTTTCTGAGATTCATGCAAAAATATTAATGTTTTATGCAGAACGATTAAAGGCTTCTGACACTACAACGAAAATTGCAGGACAAACAATTTTTGATAGTTTAAAGCAGCGTGAAAAAATGCATTTCGCATCGGATTATATTTACGAGTATCAATTATTGAAACATGCTTATTATCTTGTGGATAAAAACAGATTATGCTTGCTGATGAACATGGATAATTTGCTAACTCAATATGAGAAGGAAATGTATTGGATTGATACGCATTATCGGAAATTTATTTGGAATAGTGATCATATAGAAGAAAAGCAAAAATATGACCAATTGTATCGATTAGTTGAAGCAAATTATTCGAAGTTTCTTGATCAATCAGGACAAATTTGGAATCAAACTTTTGAATTTAAGAATCGTCCATCCATTCGGAAATTTTATAATCAAGCCGTAATGAAACGCTCTGTTAAAACTGTAGTTATTATTTCAGATGCTTTTCGATATGAGTTAGGGATGAATTTAGAACGTAAGTTAGTTAGAGAAAAGAAGTATTCAACAAATATGGCTAGCTTTCTTTCTGTATTACCTTCAGTTACTGAATTCGGTAAAGCCGCCTTATTACCAAACAATCAACTAACTTACAATGAAGGAACAGAAGTACTGGTTGATGGGAAAAAAACGAATGGTTTATCCAATCGAAATGCGATTCTCCAGCAACGAGATGCAAATGCTGTAGCTTTAAATTATGATGATGTGGTTAAGATGAATAAGGCTGAGATACGAGAAGTATTTAATGGCAAATCAGTCATTTATATTTATCACGATCAAGTGGATAGAACAGGTGATCACTCGAATGAAAATCGAGTTTTTGATGCCTGTGATTTAGCGATAAGCGAAATTTCCCGACTTATTAATCGCTTGCATAATGATGGAAGTATCTATCGTTTTATAGTTACGGCTGATCATGGATTTATTTATAAAAGAAGCCACGTTGAAGAAGTAGATAAGATTGAAAATCCATCTAGAAATGAAAAAGATCGTGTAGAACGTCGTTTTATTCTTAGTGAAGAAGAATACGAAATAATTGGTACGAAAAATTACTCTTTGGGAGATTCTTTAGGAAATGATGACACTAGAAACATTTGTGTCCCGGTTACTTCAAGTATTTTTAAGAAAGCTGGCGGGGGACAAAACTACGTTCATGGAGGGTCATCTATTCAAGAAATGCTAGTCCCTGTTCTAGAAATTACGGTAGCCAAAGGTAGCAATGCAAAGGAACCAGTAGCAATTGAATTAATGACTAGCAACCGCAGAATTACAGGATTATCAACCACGTTAGAATTCTATCAAAAAAATGCAATTAGTGATGTTTATGACCCAGTATCTTTCTGGCTTTATTTTGAAGATGAACATGGTGAACGTATCTCAAATGAAGAAATCTATGTTGCGGATTCAAAAGCAGAAGATGCGAATCAGCGGTTTACTAAATTTGTTTTTGAATTTGTAAATCGTCGATATACAGTTGAAGATACTTATTATTTAGTGATAAAAAATCAAAAAAATGATTTGACCGAGCGAATAAAATTCATTATAGATAATCCTTTTGCAGAATCATTTGATTTTGATATATAAAAACGAGGGAGCTGTGACAAAAGTCTTGTCGCAGCTCCTTTTTCCGAATAAACGGTGTTCCAGAAGTAGCTTCTTCGGAAATTTCACAAAAATTTGAGAAGCAATTTTCGTAAATTCTTTCTTATTTCTTGAAGCTGCCCACTTCTTTCACAACCTCTTTTTATTTTGTATTATCAAGCCTACTGGTTAAATATGATATACTTTAATTGCTATTATAATGACTGAACACATGGAGGAATTCTAGTGGAACAACAGGAAATTTTAAAGTTATCTGAATTCTTTCCCGGAAAGATTGTCAGAAAAGATTTAACAAAGAAAATTAAAGAAGGTGCGAATGTACCTGTTTATGTATTGGAATATTTACTTGGTATGTATGCTTCGTCATTGGATGAAACATTGGTTGAAAAAGGTGTAGAAAATGTTAAAAATATACTTGCTCGAAACTATGTGCGTCCTGATGAAGCAGAAAAAGTAAAAGCTAAAATTCGTGAATTGGGTGGCTATACAGTTATTGATAAAGTAACTGTACATTTAAATGAAAAGAAAGATTGCTATGAAGCAGAATTCTCTAACCTCGGATTAAAAAATGTTCAAATTAGTGAAGAATATCCGAAAAAATTTGATCGATTATTAGGTGGGGGAATCTGGTGTATTGTTTCGATGGAATATTGGTATGACGAGAATGATCGTTGGAATAGCCCTTTTATTGCAAAAAAGGTTGATCCAATCCAAATGCCTGGTTTAGATATTGAGGCTTACAAGATGGCTCGCAAAGAGTTTACTACAGATGAATGGATTGACTTACTTCTACGGTCCATTGGTATGGAACCTACACAATTTAATAAAAGGGTAAAATGGCTTCATTTAGCAAGACTTATTCCATTAATTGAAAATAATTTTAATCTCTGTGAACTAGGACCACGTGGTACAGGTAAATCGCATGTATATAAAGAAATTTCACCAAACTCAATCCTTGTTTCAGGTGGACAAACAACAGTAGCAAACCTTTTCTATAATATGGCTAGTCGTACAATGGGACTTGTAGGTATGTGGGACTGTGTTGCTTTTGACGAAGTTGCTGGGATTAAATTTAAGGATAATGATGGCGTTCAAATCATGAAAGATTACATGGCTTCAGGATCTTTTGCTAGAGGCAAAGAAGAAAAGAATGCTTCAGCATCAATGGCTTTTGTAGGAAATATTAATCAAAGCGTTGATGTAATATTGAAAACTTCGAATTTATTTGAGCCATTTCCGGAGGTTATGGGGACGGATTCAGCCTTTTTGGATCGGATGCATTGTTATTTACCAGGGTGGGAAATTCCTAAATATCGACCAGACTTTTTTACAAATGACTATGGCTTCATTACAGATTATTTTTCTGAAGTCATGCGTGAGCTTCGAAAAGTTAGTTTTGGGGATAGTTTTGATAAATATTTCAAACTTGGTTCTCAATTAAATCAGCGGGATACTATTGCAGTTCGTCGGATTGTATCTGGGATGATGAAACTGTTGTATCCTGATGGTAGATTTGAAAAAAGTGATGTTGAAGAAATACTAAGATTTGCTCTTGAAATGCGTCGTCGTGTAAAAGAACAATTAAAGAAAATTGGTGGAATGGAATTTTATGATGTCAATTTTTCATACATTGATTTAGAAGAAGAGCGAGAAGAGTATGTTTCTGTTCCTGAACAAGGTGGAGGAACTTTGATTCCAGAAGGGTTAGGAAAGCCAGGGCATTTGTACACGGTATCTTATGGCAAAACTGGGCAATTAGGTACCTATAAATTGGAAACGCAAATGACTTCGGGAAATGGTAAGTTTGAACGTACTGGGATCAATTCAGATGCTGGAGCAAGAGAAGCGATGGATTCGGCATACCGATATTTAAGAGCTAATTATGGAAGTGTTAGTCAGTCTATTAGTTTGACGACAAAAGACTTTGTCGTACATGTCCAAGATATGAATGGCATTGGTATGACAAAAACATTATCGTTACCAACTATAATAGCTTTATGTTCAGTTTCCTTAAACAAACCTGTATTACCAAGTTTAGTTATTTTAGGTGATATTACAATTGGTGGATCTATGATTAAGGTAGATAATTTAGCTAACTGTTTACAAGTAGCAAAAGATGCCGGAGCGAAAAAAGTACTTGTACCTATGATAAGCGCTGCTGATATTGGAACTGTACCCCCAGAATTAATGGGTACCTTTAATTTGATTTTTTATCAAACGCCGGAAGATGCTGTCTTTAAAGCCCTTGGGGTGGAATAGACAACTTTTCCATTTGCTGGTTTGACTACGTACCAATCTATATTACTTACTAGATTAGTCGTTAATCTATTCGGATCGAATGGGCAAAATATTTTTGTGTATGTTCGTCCTTGATTATGATTCCAAAAAGAATCATTGGGGGCTGTGGCGTAAATATTATACTATAAGCCAGAAATACCTATATTTAGTTATTTCTGGATTTTTTGATAGAAAAATAACAGAAGAATAATACAAATAGCCTAATACTAGAATAGTTAGTCATTTTTTTTACCTATCATTCTGAACTTTTTTATTTAGGAACTTTCATCTCAAAGCTTTTTCAATTAATTTGTACCCTTGTTTTTTTTGATAAGATCATGTGCATTGTTCTATCTCTACGTTCATCTCCTACTTAATGCCTATCTGGCTCCTGAGGGGTTCTTTTTAAGGCGTCGTCATAGTCTTGGCTGAGGATTTCTTGGTAATCTGAGGGAATGGCTTCCCAAGAGAGCAGGCGAACGTTCATGACGTGTTTTCCTTTGTGTTTGATTACAGCATGATTCTTACCTTTTTCTACCTCTCCAGCGTGAAAAGAGAGCCATGTACCATGACCAAAGATATCATTACATACCTAATGTTCGATGGAATTGTCCACGTATCCTACAGGGAGTGTGGTATAGCCGATTTGTGGTTTCAAAAAAGGATTGAATCGATCAATCGTTTCATTTTTGTATTGATAATTGATAAGAAAAAGATAGACCAAACAAAAGACGAGCAGAAAGAAAGATAGTGTCTTTTTGAGTGAGAAGGGTTGTTTTGATGAATAAGATTTCTTGATAACAAGAGGTTCGTCTGGCAATGTTGGTTCTATTGATTCGGTAGCTGATTCAATAGAAGGAAAATCAATCGGCAGACCTAAAGTCTGATGTAAAAGTGACAGCATTTCAAGGTCTGGCATTGTACGAGAATTTTCCCAACTAGAAATCGTTTTATCGGAAACACCAATTTTTTCGCCTAATTCTTTTTGCGTAAGCTTACAATTTCTGCGGTAAGTTCGTATTTTTTCTCCGATGTTCATCTTCTTCTCCTTTCGATTCTACAGTATATAGATTTATTCTACATGACCTATACACTTGATAGATACGTTTTTTTGATGAAAAACGGTATGATTTTATCAAAGAATCATTTAAGTAAGGGAGAGTGGTGATAATCAAAAAAAAGTTCACAGTTTTACTCACAATCATAGTGACCGGTATCATGAGTGGTTTTGCCTTGGTTAGTATAAATAAACAGGTACTCTATCGGACAAATGAATTTTTCCATCAAACAGATACTTATACTCCGATTCGATTGCCACAACATTTTATTGGGCAAGAAGAATATGAGCAGCTAATCATGGTATTTGAAAATGTCTCATCAGAAACTGAGCTTTCTTATATGAAAAAAACAGTAAATGAATCCAATGAAGTAGATACATCTTGGAACTTCAAGATACAGCCAAAGCTTGAAATGACATTGTATTATCAAGGGGATGTCAAATCTTCTCACGAGAAGGTACCCTATTCTAATACCTCCTTTCGCGTAACGTCCATTGAAGAATCGATCAAAATAAAAGATTTTGAAGGTGAATTTTTCTTGATGACGAGAGAAAAAGAAGCCTATGAACGGTTCATTTCACTATTTGTGGAACGATTCAATCAAGCATTTCACACTGATTATGCCACTAATATTTTTGAAGACTTTGAAAATAGCTATTCGTATTCGGTTATTTCAAGTACAGACTTATATAATTATCGAGTGTATTTAACTATTGGATTGATTCTTTTATTCCTTTTGTTATCATCCTTTTTCTTATTGATGAATAAAGAAATCAGTTTATTGTTGAATAATGGCTTTTCATTACATCAAGTATTGTGGTGTTTATTGGGGAAAAAGAAAATCATTATTACATTCATAATTGCAGGAATCATTGGTGGTTTTATTTTTATGTATTATAAGGAGCAATTTCTTTATTTGTTCCAGATGTACGTTTTCTTGTTCAGCGGAATATATGGTATCTCTTTGATTTCTCTTTTATTAGTTGAAAAAATCGCTTCGTTAAGAGAAGCGTTCAACTATATCCAATACATTCTTTTTACATTTGGATTGTTGTTTTCTCTTCTTTTGACCGTTGCCAATGTCGAATTAGCAACTATCGTTTTTTCTTCTTCACAGTTAGCTGTTTCCCATGAACCACCAAAAGAAATCGCTGGTGAGGACTATCATGTATTTTATCCAGTAACCATCGGGAAAAACCACGTGGATTTTATTTATTCCAATCGTTTTGCATCAGTAGCAGATCAGGAATTATATGAAACTTTGAATAAAAACGGAAGTATATTAGTCAATGTATCAGATTACTTGAATGAAGAAAATGAACAGTTTGGCAGAGGGATAAAAATAAATCTGAATTATCTTAAGAAATTTCCTTTGATTGATGTCTCTGGAAGGTTGATCCAAATAACCGAAGAAGAAACGCACCCTGTTATATTGATCCCTGAACGATATAGACATACAGATTTAAAAAATGACCTGGCGCAAATAACAGAATATTATCAAGAAATCAGTGAAAAAGAACCGGAATTTCTATTTATAAAAAACAATCAGCCCATTTATACATTTATTCCTTCTATCCCCTGGATCGAACATTATCCGGTTGTTGAAATACTGACATTGAAAAACAGTACGTATTGGGAAAGAAATATTCTCAGCGGAGAAATCTATCCACCGTTAAAGATCAAGATAGGCTCTTTGTCGAAAGAAAGGTTATTTGAGCTGATTGAAGAAAGTCAGTTACGTGATAACTTGCAGTTATCATTTCCGTATACTCAGACTGAAGAGATAGCTGTCAAAGTGTTAAGCAGATCATTTCATTACTTGATACAGATATTTTTACTCACTTTCTTTTCTTTCTTCTTGTTGAGCTATGTCATGTTATGCATATATTTTGTCTACAATTGTCGGAAAATCGCTATCTTTCGTTCAAGTGGTTATTCGCTCTTTGAAACGTATAAAGATTTCTTCATGATGAACCTCATCAAATGGGGGACGACAAGTGTAATCTTCCTTTTTCTTATAGAAAGAGAGCCTAAATATCTTTTTAATATTTTTTTCTTTAGTTTCATTGATTTTATTCTTTCAGTTGTTTTTATTTTGTCTACAGAAAAGAAAAGTCAGTTATTGCTGATGAATGGAGGTTAACAATTGGAGCCGTTGATAGTGATAAAAGGTGCGAAAAAAATCATTCGAAACAAAACGATTCTTCATTTGGATCGTTTCACTGCGGATGCTGGGGATCTTGTGACTGTTGTTGGAGAAAGTGGAGCAGGTAAAAGTACGTTATTGAATATATTAGGATTGAATGATCAGTTCAGTTCAGGACAATTCTATTTGTTCGATCAAGAGACGAAACAATTAACTGGAAGAGAGAAGCGCTTGATAAAAAGAAATACCATATCTTTTCTTTTTCAAGATTTTGGGTTGATTGAATATGAAACAATCGATTTTAATTTAGATATTGGATTGAAGTTTTCGAATTTAAATGTTTCAGATAAGCGAACAGCAAAGTATGAGGCATTGAAAAAAGTAAATATAAACAAGAAACTAAGTACGCCTATCTACACATTATCTGGTGGTGAGAAGCAAAGAATCGCCTGTGCGAGAGTCTTATTGAAGAATAGCAAAATCATTTTAGCCGATGAACCAACTGGGTCATTGGATAAACGAAATAAGGATAAAGTAGTTGAAATTTTATCGCAACAAGCTTCCCAAGGTACGTTAGTTATCGTGGTCACGCATGATCCATATCTGACCAAAATAGGAAACAAGAAGATCATGCTTTAGAAAACAAATGAAAAATCAAATTTTTTTCAATAAAAACAACAAAAAAATGTCTGGAAAATCGAACATAAAAGTGTCTGATTTGAATATCCCAGCAGCGGAAGAAGAAAAACAAAATCGATAACATTTGTTCTAAGAATTAGTTACGTTAAATACGGAACGCAAGATAGACTTGAAAAACGGTAACAAAAGAAGTAGTATATTAAGGTGTGATGTGCTACTTGACATTTATTCTGCTGAGCGAACTTTCTGGATTGTGTAGCCTTATATCTATTCAGGACGTATCGAGCAGATTAGTAAAGGTGTTCTTGATGATTTTCATCTTGAACACCTTTGTTTTTAGCAATTCGCAAAAAACGAAAAGTAGGAGAATTGATAAATGAAAAAAAGATTTTTAGCACTTGCCATCGTACTAGGCACTGGCTTATTGTCAGGCTGTACGAATGCCGGTGAAAAAACAGCCGTTAGTTATAAAGGCGGTACAATCAGCGAACAAGAAGTAATGGATAGCTTGAAAAAAATGCAAGGAGCAGATTCCGCTGTGCAACAGTTGATCGTTTACCAAATATTTGAAGATAAATATGGAGATGACGTATCAACCAAAGAAATCGATTCCCAATATGATCAAACAAAGAAACAATTGGGTGATTCATTTGATTCACAATTGAAATCTGCAGGTTACACAGAACAAACATTCAAAGACAGTATCAAACAAAGTCTAGCCTTTCAAGAAGGTCTAAAGAAACATATCAAATTGACCGATGAAGATTTAAAAACGGCTTGGGAATCTTTCCATCCAGAAGTGGAAGCTCAAATTATCCAAGTAGCAAGTGAAGATGATGCAAAAGATGTGAAGAAAGCTGCTGATAAGGGAGACGATTTCTCTAAATTAGCCAAAGACAAGTCAACTGATACTACGACAAAAGAAGATGGCGGAAAAGTGAAATTTGATTCCACTACTACAACGGTTCCGGCAGAAGTCAAAGAAGCAGCCTTTAAGTTGAAAGATGGTCAAGTTTCTGATGTGATCACTTCTACCAATGCTTCAACTTATACTACGGAATATTATGTGGTTAAAATGGTGAAAAACCAAAACAAAGGCAACGACATGGATAAATACAAAAAAGAATTGAAAGAAATTGCAACAGACACAAAATTAAGTGACAGTACCTTCCAGAATAAAGTAATTGGCGAAGTATTGAAAGACGCTAATGTAAAAATCAAAGACAAAGACTTTGAAAATGTTTTGAGTACATTCACTTCAGATTCTAGTACAGCAAGTAGTAAATAAGCGGTATAAATAAAAAATATGAACTATTTAAATCAATAAAACTGTTCATCTAAATCTTTTTATTAGAACTAAATCAACAGTAGTTTAATTACTACTTGATTTAGTTCTTTTTATTTTAAAAATTTTTTTTACTTAGAATCCAGCGACCCTAGATATTTTTCTGTATAATCTTAAATAAAGAAAACAATATCAAAAAATGCACGTAGAAGTAGATAAATGGAGTGGTTTTGCAAATTTCTTTTATTTCTAGAAGTTATTCACGTATACGGATTTGTTTTTCTCACAAATAAAAAGGCAGGAAGTACAATGGATCATTTGTATATAAAATATATTCATCAATTTTCCGTTTTGGTGTTAGGCACACTAATTATAGCGGGGATTGTCGCATTTATTATTCAAGGTCATGACATATTAACAGTACATCAAGAGTTTTTCAGTTATGCATTTGGTATTCCTCTGATCGCTATAAGGTCTGATAACAAAAAGTGGAAGAAACGCTATTACATTCTCTTGCTATTTTTGTGTTTTTATCTGCCACCTAAGATTTTTACTTTATTAGGTATACAATGCCTATCATTTTCTTTTATTTCCTATATCATTGTTTTAATTTTCCTCAGTTTCATAGTATGGGTGTTTTATCTTGTCAAAAAATAAATGAATGTTTCATGAACAGTACTTCATCACAGCCTAATTTTTTTCTTTATGCTATCGTTATATTAAAGAAATCAATCAGAAGGGAAAGAAAGTGATGAAAAAAGTTTTATTAGTGGTAAACCCCAGTTCAGGCGGTGAACAAGCAAAGGAATTTGAGCAATTAGCGATAGCAAAATTGGAATCGGTGTTTGATGAAGTGGTCGTCTTGCATACAAAAAAAGCAGGGGATGCAAAAAACTTTACTCGCGAAGCGGCTACGGAAGGGTATCATAGTGTGTTTGTCATGGGCGGAGATGGAACAGTCAACGAAGGAATCAGTGGAATCGCTGAACAAGAACATCGGCCAAATTTCGGATTTTTCCCATTGGGTACGGTGAATGACTTGGCTCGAGCATTAGGGATACCGCTAGAACCTGAGGAAGCGATCAATCATTTTTCGATTGAATCAGTCAAGCCATTGGATATTGGAAAAATAAATGACGACTATTTTATGAATGTCGTCGCAATTGGCTCTATCCCTGAAGCAATCAATGATGTAGATGCGGAGAAGAAGACGAAATTTGGAAAACTAGCTTATTTCATGTCAGGAATCAAACAGTTAGCTTCCACACAATCCTACTCGTTTCACGTAGAAGTTGATGGAAAGAAGGAAGAAATTGAGAGCAGTACCTTGCTGATAGGACTAACTAACTCAGTCGGCGGTTTTGAAACATTACTTCCAAATGCAAAAGTGGATGATGGTAAGCTCCATTTGGTTTATTTAAAAGATTCTTCTTTGATCGATACGCTTAAAACATTGCCAGACCTATTAAAAGGAGTAGATGAATCTACGAAAAATCTAGCCTATCTTACTTGTGAGCAATTAGTTGTGTCATTAGCTGATGAGGAAGAATTGACGACGAATGTTGATGGAGATGAAGGGGATAAATTACCTGTGACAATCAAAGTGTTACCCTCACATTTACAGGTTTATTGTTAAAATGGAGGTTGTGACCGAAGAGTTGTCAGGAGGACATCGGTTGTTCGGAATAAGGGACTGTGACAAGACTTTTGTCACAGCCTTTTTTTGTACAAAAAAGAAATTTTCACCTAACAGAAAAATTTGCCATAAAAATACATATTTTAAATATGAAAGTACAATTACAAATAAATTAAAACGTTAAAATAAAATTGTCAAAACGTCAGAGAGGATGGTGGAGAATGAATCAATATGTAAAAAAGCTGATTGCGTCGATTTTGTTTGTCTTCCCTCTCTTGATGGTGACATCCGTTTTTGCCGATGTAGAGAAAACAAGCGAATCAACGCAATCAGAGAATCAAAGTTTTGACAAGACTACTTTTTCAGAAGAATCAATTACTTCTGAAACTACAGAATCCCAAAGTGAGGCGCCTACTTCTAATACAAGGCAAGAAGAAAATAAGACAAGTGAGACCTCAGAAGTAGCTGAACAAACGTCTGATAGCAGTGAAGAGGTACAGGTTAGAGTTGTTTCAGCGGATGGGTACAGCGAAGCTGCCACAACAGAAGAACTGACGCAGCTTCTCGCAGACGAATCAGTAGCTAAGATTCGTTTAACTCAGCCTTTGACTTTAGACAGGGAATTAGAGATCAAGCGAGATATCGTTATCGATTTTGGCGGACTTGCTCATAATTTCGGCACACATCACATCTATATCAATGAGACACCTCAGTCGATCGAGTTTCAGAATTTTAAAGGAACGGCAGCTCATCCAGGTGGGTTGATACCAAATATCGATGGAAATGCCATTATCATTGCTTATATGTCCGATTTTTGGGGAAACAGATATCATTTTACGGGAGAAATAAAATTTACCGGGAAACTTGACTTATATGATGGTTCTAAATTAGGCCTGATTTACGCCCCTCGGGCAACTGTCACATTAGATGGTGTTTCCGGTGTATTGGATGTCCAACCAGTGAAAGAAGGGATGAATGCCGCTCCGGGTAAAGCTTATTTTTGTAGAAGCTATCAGCTAAATGTAATCAATGGTAGTCAGCTTTATGGACCATATCTAGGAAAATTCTATGGTTTTCTAGATTCAGGTGATGAGACGGGCAGTGGAAAAACAGCACCAGGACTCCATATCTTGAGTGGTTCAAAGGTCTCTCTTGACTATGATCGGGCAGATGGCGTCAGCGATGAAGGAGAGGCTGTCGATACGCTACCCGGGAATGTCACATTTGAAGTCAGTAGCTCAGGAAGTGAATTTTCGGTAAATACAAAGATTAATATTACCAACGACAACAATCGCGGAATTATCCAAATGAGAGGCTCAGGATCAAGAGTCGCTGTGTCGAATGATGGGAAAATCACAATCAATACAGCGACTACTGGCGGATTTCGCCTGCAAGGAGATTCTAGTCAAATCCATGTATCAAGTGGTGGACAAATCTCGGTCAAAATGGCTGGAGATGGCGACCAGCCTGGAAACAATGGGATGCGTTTTGTAGGGAAAGGACTTTCTTTGATCGTAGAAGGAGCCGGATCAGTCATCGATATTGATAAGCAAAGTGGTCGTTCTAGCGCAGTTCGTTTTGAGAACGGTACGCAAAAACTAACAGTAACTAATGGAGGCTCATTGAAGGTAAGAAATGCAGGGGATGGCAAATCTTATGTGAACAGACTCAATCAAGGAAACCAAGCGATCCAATTTTATGACGCTTCTGGTTTTCTAGAAAGTCCAGGGTCAGCTGATTTTACGGTTACTGGAGAAAAATCAAATATCGATATACGCGCAGATTCCGGAGCTACCGTAGATACAACTGGAGATATTGATTTGAACTTTATGGCTGGCGAAAAAACTTATTTAGTCATGGTCGGGAAAACTGGGGAAGATAAGACTGGCATCATCAGTGGGGATGTGTTGAATGTAGACTTAGAATCTCCTACCTATTTCGATTTCCAAAACAAACGGATCGGAAGCGAGACTAATGGCATAGGTGGTTGGGTATTTCAAGGAAATGGCGATTCTTCTTTGAAGATCGCTCATTCAGAAATTGCTTTATGGCGAAAGGCAGGAGCAACGTTCGATAACTTTGAAAAAGATCCGGGTTATTTTTCTGATATGACAGACTTATCGATCAATGGAACCGACTTAGGTAATTTTGTGTCAAGCCCTAGTGCAGGTTTAACAAATGAATTTGCTCAGACAGGTGCCGGAATGAAAAATTATAATCGAATCAGTGCCAATAACCAGCTTCCGATGATTGAATCCTTAAGAGTACCAACGAATGCAGATAAAAAAATCTATGGGCATGTCGTTGTTCCCGAAGGTGTCGAGGCAAAGCCAAGAGATGCTTGGACAGGCGAAGTAGAAGTGACTTTACGTATTACTTATGCAGATACGACGAAATCACCTGTAGAAATTACTGCTCTCACACAAGGACAAACAGATGAAAATGAAGGGGCAGGATATAATCCGTGGGGAGAAGGCGAACAAGGCGGTTTGTTTGAAGTTCAAGTACCCAACGAAGAAAGACTAACAACGGGGGATCAAGTGCAAGTAGTTGCTGCTAAAAAAGTAAGAGGCGGCCAAGAAGTGACAGAACTGGACTCTGCCAAAACGACAGTCGATGTGATTCCTCCTGAACCTGCTAATTTAAGTACCACATTGATCAATGCAGCTTCTCGCACGATCACAGGTACAGGTGAAGCAGGAGCCTTGGTTTCATTGAAAAAAAATCAAGCTGTTTTGTCCGAAACAACTATTGATGATACAGGGAAATTTGTTCTTTCTATCCCAGAAAATCAACTTTTTGCAGGAGATGTATTAGAAATTGTATTAAACGACCAAGCAGGAGAAGCTGCTGCTAAGGGTGTGCAGAACAAGCCAAGTACCAACGATGAAATTGGGAATCACAATCCAAGTGATACGCCAGTTGTTTATCATGATGCCCCGCCTTTTGCACCTGCTACAAAGATCGTAGTAGAAGGTGGTCTCTCATTTCTTGCCCCTTCCAAACTCGATTTTGGTCAGATCAAAGCAACTGGTTTGATACAAGAAGCATTTGGCCAAATGGATGGGCAGGAAAAATTATGGATTTATGATCAGCGAGAAACAAAAAGTCCATGGATCTTAACGATAAAATTATCTCAGCCTTTCACAAACGATGCAGGATTTTCTATGCAGGATGTCCTATATTTCAAGAAAGGCGAGGAGTATCAATTAGTGAATGAAGAAGAACTGGAAATTGTCAGAGGACAAAATTCAACGAATGTGCAAACAGATTATTCAGAATATTTAAATAACGGTCGGGCGTTTAAACTTGTCTTAACCAAAGAAAATCAGATAGCTGGTAATTACTCAGCAGAGATGACATGGACATTAGCAGATGCGCCGGCAGAATAAAGATCAAGGAGGATGATTGATGAATCGAATATGGAATAAAAGTCATCGAAACAACTGCTCTTTACTTCTGATCCTTCTCCTTGGATTCATCCTTTGGCAGACACCTGTCCATGCCTCCGAATTCAATTTTGCGGTAGATTTTGAATTACCGGCTAATCAGATTGATAAGAACAAAACATATATAAATGTAAGGATGGAGCCTGGGAAAACACAGGAAATCCCCTACACGGTCTTTAACCGAACAGATAAATCAGTAACAGTTGAGACATTGATCCACTCCGCTACGACGAATTCAAACGGTGTGATCGAATATGGAGAATCAAAAAGTAAATTTGATGAAACATTAAGTTATGATATGAAAAACTTAGCAAAAACAGTGGGAGAAATAACTGTTCCTCCTCAAAGTGCGGTCACTGAGACACTTTCACTGAAAGCGCCAGAAAAAGAGCTGGCTGGTGTGGTCGCAGGAGGGATCACGTTTCAAGAAAAAAAAGAGAACGTTTCTAACAAAAGTACAGTTGGTGTCGTCAATCAATTTTCTCAAGTGAAAGCAATCTTGATTCGAAATAGCGAAAAAGAGTCTTCCCCAGATTTGAAATTAAAAAAAGCTTATGCGGATCAAAGCGATGGAAGAAATGTGATTAAGGCGAATCTTCAAAATCCAAATGCTTCTTATATGTTCGGCTTGACTACATCGGTTGAAATCTACAAAAAAGAAACAAAAGAGCCTTACCTTTCAATAAAAAAAGAAAAAATAGATGTAGCACCCAATACAAATTTTGATTTACTTGTCCCATTAGAAGGAAAAAAATTAGCTCCGGGACATTATCAAGCGGTTGTGAAGGGTGCTTGGAAAGAAAAACGCTGGAATCTTCATACTGATTTTGAAATAACTGATGATGCAGCGGACCAATTGAATGAAAAGGATATTGATTTAAAAAATCAGCCAGAAACATTTGACTGGCGATGGCTGATACTTGTTGGAGTCATTCTTATTGGCTTATTTGCTGGATTATTTATTTTAAAAGAAAGAAGGAAAAAGAAATGAAAAAAACAATTGCATTAAGTACCGTTCTAGCTGGAAGTCTATTATTATGTACACAAAGTGTTTTTGCTGAGAATAAGAGCTCAGCCACTACAGAAGGAACGATTTCTGTAACAAAACCAGATGCCGCAAATCCTGAAGACGTTGTTCCAGTTCCTCCTGTTGATCCAAATGATCCCGATACGCCGTTTACACCTGACGAACCAAATCAGGGAACATCCGGATTACTGACGATTGACCAAGCTCCAGATCTTGATTTTGGAACAATCAAGTTAGGTACAGCAAAAACAGTATATGCTGCATTACAAAACGGAACGGACAGTACAGGGACAGCAACACAAGTACAGAATTTCGTACAAGTAACGGATAAAAGCGGAAATTATGCCGGTTGGAAACTATCAGTCAAACGAACAGAATTTATTGGTAAAACATCTGATACGAATAAACTAACTGGTTCAAAGGTGAAATTCAAAAACGCCGTGATTCGAAATAGCGCAACTAATAGCAGTGGAACGCCATCTACTATTTCTGGTACTGGCGCTGAAGGAATTGAGATCCCAGCAGATCAGGCAGTAGATCTAGTAACTGCAGGAGCAAATGAAGGGATTGGCACATGGATTTATTCATTAGGAGAGAATGTGGAACAAGGGAGACAATCAGTGGAATTATTTGTTCCTGTATCCAATTATGCCGTAGACAACTACGTTTCAACATTCACATGGTCGTTAACAGATGCTCCTACAGAAGGGAAAGCGTAAAATCAAATCAATGACTTCAGGGAGTGGAGCCGATTCAAGGCCTACTCCCTGAAATCTGCTATGCTTACGTCTCAGCTCTTATTCATCAACTCGAAGCAGTTTTTTGGAAGTCATGGAAACGTTCCTTTGTCTTTTCAAAGATCTTTCGACCAACGAGTAAGGAGTCACCATTGAAAAATTCTAACACATAATGAGCAGAATCAATTTTCTGCAATTGCGATAAGTTGATACAGTAAGATTTTAATAGTAAAAAGTAAGCATACTTTTCCAACTCTGTCTTCAATTGTTTTAAAGAAGTATTCACTAATTTATCTTCTGTAGTTGTTTTGACCATAACTTGGTTTTTCAAACCTTTGATACTTTCAATATATAAAATTTCCCGAGGATACAGGACGAGACTTCCACCTTTTTGATCAATAAAGATTTTATCAACATTTACGATCTGCTGTTCTTTCCAATTGATCTGTTCTAGCACTTGACGAATTTGTTCAGATAAATTCCTGTCTTTTCTGATATATCCAATCGGAAGGATTTTCCGATTGATGATCTCTACTGCAAAATTCGTATAAGCGGTGAAAAAAACAATATTACTATGTGCATTTTTTTTACGTATTTGTTCGGCGACATCAATACCTGTGAGTGATTGCTTCAAGTCAATATCGATAAAGAAAACATCGTGATTATCAATAGTGCCCAACTGGATCAACTGATTGATTTGAGAGATAGAAGTGAGCTGCACGATATTCTCGATATGATGATTGACCAATTCTTTGATGATCCATTCGCTGTGAAACTGGTTATCTTCTATGATAAAATACTTTTTCATATGCAGGCTCCTATTAAAAAAATATGTGTACATTTTGAAACAAAACAATGGAGGAATAAGATGGTCGCAACAGTGACACTTTATTTGACCTTTACTTTGATTTTAGATTTAGGTATCTATTTATTCTTTTCGAAACAACTGCTAGTAAAAAACAGCTTTGGTTGTATAGCTTTGATGGTGGTGACACTTTTACTTCCTATCCCTAAAGTGAGCTTTCCTTACCTAGTTGGCTTATTATTGATGTTTCTTTTTTATTTTACTACGAAAAACCTGTTTATCAGCTGTTTGATCAGTAATCTTTTTTTTGCTATCACTGGACTCAGCTTTTTTCTGGTTTTTGATCTGATGGATTATTTAGGAAAGAGACATCTTGGAACAGCAAGTTTTTTTGCACTACTTATCGCATTTATTTTCTATCTATTAGTAAAAAGTATAGACAAACAGACGAGATTTCTCAACTTGCTTTTTACTTATCCAACTGAACACTATTTTGGAGGTATTTGTATTTTATTAAGCTGGGGCGTGATTTACTTGGTATTGGGAAGTGTTCACTTCCGCTCATCTAATTATCTGCTTCTATCTCTTTTGTCGATAGTCATCAGTTTTTTTTCTTTGTTTTTTTCCATTATGTTGATCAGTTTCCAAGTAAAAGAAAGACAACATCAGGAATCGCTTCAACTGTATCAAATAAATGAAGAATATTACCATCATCTAGAGGAATTCAAACATGATTATAAAAGTCTACTGTTTTCATTAAAAATTACTCTTCAGGAAAATAAAAAAGAAACGTTGGAATTTTTAGAAATCTTAGAAGATCATTCTGCAGCTATTTTTGAAAAACCGCAAATACAACAGCTAACAAATATTGTATCCCCAGCTGTCAGGGGTGTCTTTTTAAAATTTCTAGAAAAAGCAGAATCGGAGAAAATCCCGATCCAAGTAGTTATTCCTGTCGAAGTGAAAACAATCCCGATTGATCTGGTTGTTTTTATTCGCTGTTTATCTATTTTTATTTCTAACGCATTCGATCATCGTGTAGCCGATCAGAGTCCGATTACGATCAATCTGCTGGAAGAAAAAGAGGGATTACGTTTTAGTATAGCGAACAAGGCAAATCCAACGAATTTGACGCTATCGGAGATGGTCAAAAGAGGAAAAACCTCTAAAAAAAATGGCGGGTTAGGTCTATACAGTGCGAAAAAAATGCTGGATGTTTACGAAAATGCAGAACTAAAAATCGATTTTTCAAAGCAGAATCACTGTTTCTTCGTAGAAATGTATCTGGCATCTAGAAAGAGCAAATCAGCCTACTGACTTATTGTCAAAGGATAAGCTTGAGGAAAGTCTACACGGAGATAGAGACAACAACACAGCATATTCAAAAGAAACAGAAGCGTGATGACCGTTGTCACCCTTCTGTTTCTTTTGCTATGTAGTTAAACAACGTAGTTGACACTTCCGCTACTTAGTATTAGTACGAAAGTATACTTCGTGATACTAAGTAGATAAGAAGTGAAAAGCGGAACCCACGATCGTCAAAATGCTAACTGCTTTGCTTACACCAGATAAAGGGAAGAGCAATATCGCTTATTTTAGGCGTGGAGAAGCAAGAAAATCCCTACGATCACACAAAAAATGCTGACCCAGCAGTTAAGAGAGTTAGAACAAGATGGCATTGTCCATCGAAAAGTCTATAACCAAGTCCCGCCTAAAGTAGAGTACTCGCTCACCGAAGAAGGAAAATCATTAAGAGAGATTCTAGTAGCGATGTCTGTTTGGGGAGAAGAACGTATCGAAAAACAAAAAGCCTCAGGGGAAGAAGTCACATTACTGCATACACATGGTGGCTACCTAAATTACTGATTTCTATGACATTTATTTTAAATAAAAGAAAACAGGAGTTTTTTTAAAAGCATCATCTATTTTTTATGTAAAAAAATGGTATGATTAATCAAGTAAGAAATGATTGGAAGAAGGCAAGCAAATGAATAGCATGGAAAAAGTCAACCAGTTTAGAGATGAACGTAATTGGCGACAATTTCATAACGAAAAAGATTTGGCTATCTCTATTTCTTTGGAAGCATCTGAATTGTTAGAACTTTTTCAATGGAAAACGCCGGAAGAAGTAAAAGAAACACAATTAGAACGAATCAAAGAAGAACTGGCGGATGTATTGATCTATTCATACATGATGGCAGATAACCTTCAGCTGGATCTAGATGAGATCATTGAAGAAAAATTGATCAAAAATAATTTGAAATATCCTGTAGAAAAAAGCGCAGGTGTACGAAAAAAATACACAGAGTTGTAGAAATGTGTCATTCGGCTGTTGGAAAGAGCAAAAGAAAAACAGTAAAATGAGTCTGGAGGGAGAGAAAATGAAAAAAAAAGGAAAAGCAAAAAGATGGCTAGTCAATATCCTCTTGTTCCTCTTGTTATTAGTAGGACTAGCTTTGATTTTCAATGAACAGATCAAGGATTATCTTGTCAGAGAGACAGGAGATAAATATGCTATAGCGAATGTAACAAAAGAAGATCTGAAAAAGAATAACGATAAAGATGTCAGTTTTGACTTTGATGCGGTAGAACCAATGACGACAGAAGGGGTCATGAGGTCGCAGATGAGAGGAACAGATCTACCAGTGATTGCTAGTATCGCAGTCCCTTCAGTTTCAATCAATTTACCGATTTTCAAAGGCTTGGATAATACGTCACTACTTTACGGAGCAGGAACATTATCTCCAGATCAAGAAATGGGAAAAGGAAATTATGCCTTAGCAAGCCATCGTGCAACGAACCCTGAATTGCTGTTTACACCGCTGGAAAATTTAGAGATGGGTGCCAAGATCTATTTGACAGATTTAGAAAATGTGTATACATACAAAACATTTTTTAAAGAAAAAGTTGCTCCTACAGATACCCAATTACTGAATGAAGTCGAGGGAAAAGAAATTGTCACACTAATTACTTGTGGCGACATGGATGCCGTCACGCGACTAGTTGTACAAGGAGAACTGGAAAGTGTTACACCGATAAAAGATGCGACAGATGATATGAGAACTGCTTTCAATCTAGAGACAAAAACATTTTAGGATACTGGGACATAAGTCGTTACAGATCAAAAACAGCCAAAGGATATGAATCGATAAGGAAAAACCGATTTGCTGAAAAAAAGAGGAACGCAAAGAGGTGCATCTCTGATTTGGTTGTTTTCTAGATAGACTTGTGTTCCAGTTTTTTTTATTTTTTTATATGAAAAGGCTTGCATAAGTGAAAATTCGATGGTATGATGATTTTGAATAAGAAATGGATTGTTACTGTACGGCAGGCAAAACCAGAATTCAGCTAAGAAACAGTAGGCGAATTCTAGGTTTTTTTATTTTTCTTGAGAGGGCGAAGCAAAATGAAAATTGATAAAATTTTGAATAACAACGTCGTCATTTCGAAAAATGGATTCGGGGAAGAAGTCGTTTGTATGGGAAGAGGACTAGCTTTTCAAAAAAAGATTGGGGACGAGATTTCGCCAGAAGCGGTCCAAAAAGAATTTGTTTTAAGAGATTCTTTTGCTAAAAACCAATTCCAGCAGCTGATGGCTGATATTCCGGCAGAGGAGATCGAATGGGTCAAGCAAGTAGTAGAACAAGCTGAAGATAAACTAAAAGTTGAATTTTCGCCTAATATTTATCTGACGTTGACCGATCATCTTCATTATGCGATCACACGAGCAAAAGAAAATATCCAACTGCCTAATCCATTATTATTTGAAACAAAAAAATTTTATCCGAAAGAATATCAAGCAGCGAAAGAGGCTCTTTTGTTCGTGAAACAAAAGACGGGTGTGGAACTTTCTGAGGATGAAGCCGGTTTTATTGCCTTTCATTTTGTGAATAGCCAACAAGGAAACGAAGACATGCAAGTGACGATGACCGCTACCACAATGGTAAGAGATATACTGAGTATCATCAGTAAATTCTTCGGTATCGTGTTCGATGAAGAATCTTTGAATTATCAGCGTATCATTACTCATCTGCAGTTTTTTGCCCAGCGTTATCTCAAAGGGGAAGGATCTGACGAACAAGATGAGTTTCTCTACGCATTAGTTCAAGGAAAATATCCAAAAGTGTTTCATTGTGTCGAACGGATCAATGAGTACCTTCGACAAACGCAAAAACAGGAAATGGGAATAGCAGAGCAGATTTATTTAACGATTCATATTCAAAGAGTAGTAAGTGAGAAAAAAAGCATCCAATCATAAGGATTGTTACTGTATGGCAGGCAAAACCTGGATTGAAAAAATAGGTTCACAAATGTTTGTGACTGTTTTTTTCAATCTGGGTTTTTATTTTTTAAATAAAAAAGAAAGAAGGAAAAAACAATGGATAATCAAGCAGTTGGTCGTCGTGTATGGGAAGCGGTAGGAGGACAAAAGAATGTCAAAAGTTTAGTACATTGTGCTACGCGGTTGCGATTCAGATTAAAAGATGAATCTTTAGCAGATACGCAAAAGTTAAAAGAAGACCCGGACGTGATCCAAGTCGTCCAAAGTGGCGGTCAGTATCAAGTAGTGATTGGCAGTAATGTAGCAGATGTTTATCAATCGATCGTGGATGAGGAAGGTCTTGCAGTTTCGGAGGATGGAAAAGAAGAGTCCAAAAATATTTTGAATCGTCTAATTGATATCATTTCTAGTATATTTACACCTTTTCTAGGGGCGATGGCAGCCGCCGGGGTATTGAAAGGATTCTTGTCATTGGCAACGGTGATGGGCTGGATGACAGCTGATAGCGGTACTTATCAAATATTGTTTGCTGCAACAGATGGTGTCTTTACCTTCTTACCTGTCATGCTTGCTTTTACAGCAGCTAAAAAGTTCAAGGCCAACCAGTTTTTAGCAGTAGCAATTGCTATGGCACTTGTGTATCCAGCTATCACAGCAGTTGCTGGTGCGGGAGAAGCTATCAGTTTCTTTGGGATCCCAGTGATTCTTTCACCATCTGGTTATACTTCTTCTGTCATACCAATCATTCTAGCCGTATGGGTTCAAAGTAAATTAGAGCCATTCGTAAAAAAAGTGATTCCGCAATTTCTGCAAATGATTTTAGTTCCGCTTGTCGTTTTAGTAGTGATGGTTCCGTTGACATTTCTTGCTTTAGGACCAATCGGGACGGTTGCCGGTAATGCTTTAGGCGGTCTCTTCAACTCGATTTATGGATTTAGTCCAATCGTAGCAGGTCTGATCATGGGAAGTTTATGGCAAGTATTCGTGATGTTCGGCATGCATTGGGGATTCGTACCAATCATGTTCTTGAATATCGAACAATATGGGTTTGATGTATTGATGCCAATGCTTCTTCCAGCCATCTTGGCACAAGGTGGGGCTGCTTTAGCTGTAGCATTGCGAACAAAAGATACGAAACTTCGAGCATTAGGGATTTCTTCTACAGTGACTTCGTTATTTGGAATCACTGAACCAACTGTGTATGGTGTGACATTACCTTTGAAGAAACCATTCATTGCCGCTTGTATTTCTGGAGGTATTGGTGGAGCTATTATCGGATTTTCTGGAGTAAAAGCTTTCTCCAGCAGTTTGGTCAGCTTATTGACGATTCCGACTTTCATTAGTACGGTGGATGGTGTAGAGTCAAATGTGACAGTAGCAGTAATAGCCACAGGAATTGCTTTTGTTCTTGCATTCGTAGGTACATTGATTTTAGGATTTGACGAACAAACACAAGACAATCAATTAGAAAACAAACATGCGAATGCAGGAGAACCGATTACTTCAGCACGGCATACCTTAAAAAGTCCTTTAACGGGTAAAGTACTGCCATTGAGTGAAGTACCAGACCAAGTTTTTTCTTCTGGCGTGATGGGAAAAGGTATCGCTATTGATCCAGAAGTAGGAGAACTAGTTGCACCTGCAGACGGAGAGATCACGACTATTTTCCCAACTGGACATGCTGTAGGGATCACAACGACTGACGGAGCGGAGATTTTGATTCATATCGGGATGGATACAGTAGAATTAAATGGGAATGGCTTTGAGATCTTAGTCAAACAAGGGGATCTCGTCAAAGCAGGAGATTTATTGATTCGTTTTGACATCGAAGCAATTAGAGCAGCTGGCTATAGCGTAATCACTCCAGTTGTCATTACGAATACTGATGCATTTGCCGATATACTTGAATTAGACCAAAAAGAGATTATTGCAAACGAAGATGTTCTAGCAATTGTAAAATAAGGAGGAAATCAGGATGCAATCACGTTTTTCAGAAAAATTTTTATGGGGTGGAGCAACTGCTGCCAATCAATTAGAAGGGGCTTATGATCGAGACGGAAAGGGGCTATCCGTTGCAGATGCTATGCCTGGAGGTAAGCAGCGCTTTGCGATTATCGGCAGTGAAGAATTTGACTGGACGATTGATCAAGAAAAATATATTTACCCGAATCATCGAGGAATCGATCATTACGATCGTTTCAAAGAAGATCTTGCCTTGTTTGCGGAAATGGGATTCAAATGTTATCGTTTTTCGATTGCCTGGACACGAATTTTTCCAAATGGAGACGAAGGTACTCCTAACGAAGCGGGATTAGAATTTTATGATCAGCTGATTGATGAGTGCTTAAAATATGATATCGAACCTGTGATCACGATTTCTCATTACGAAATGCCTCTTCATTTAGCAAAAGAATACGGTGGCTGGAAAAATCGGAAACTGATCGACTTCTATGAACGATTTGCTCAGACAGTATTAGAGAGATACAGCAGTAAAGTCAAATATTGGATGACTTTCAATGAAATCAATTCGGCCTTTCACTTTCCAGCTTTAAGTCAAGGATTAGTAAAAAGCAATGGAGCAGGAGAGTACCAAAATATTTTCCAAGCATGGCATAATCAATTCGTTGCAAGTAGCAAAGCCGTAAAAATCGGCCACGAATTGCGTTCGGATATCCAAATCGGCTGCATGATTATCTATGCAACAACTTACAGCATCGATGCCAATCCAGTCAATCAGGCAGCAACAATGATCCAAAACCAAGAATTCAATTTTTTCTGCACGGATGTCCAAGTACGTGGAGAATACCCTGCATACACAGCGCGTACCCATAAAAAATATGGAGTCGATCCGGAAAAATTAGAGCAAACGGAAGAAGACTTCCAGTTGCTAAAAGAATATCCAGTGGACTACATCGGATTTAGTTATTATATGTCTACGGCAATCAATGAGACTGATCCACAAGCAGCAACTTCAGAAGAGAACTTGCTGGGAGGAGTAAAAAATCCGTTTCTTGAGGCAAGTGAATGGGGCTGGCAGATCGATCCAGAAGGGCTGAGAATCGCATTGAATGAATTATACAATCGTTACCAGAAACCATTATTCATTGTTGAAAACGGTCTTGGAGCCATTGATCATATGGAAGAGGATGGCACGATTATTGATGATTATCGGATCGATTATTTACGTCGTCATATCGAAGCGATGGCTAATGCAGTAGCAGACGATGTAGATTTGATGGGCTATACGCCTTGGGGATGTATCGATCTTGTCAGTGCATCAACAGGAGAAATGAGTAAACGTTACGGCTTTATCTATGTGGATCTAGACGATGAAGGAAATGGGACACTGAATCGATCAAAGAAAAAATCTTTTGATTGGTATAAAGAAGTAATTGCCTCAAATGGCGTAAACTTGTAATTAAAGCAGCTGAATGAAAAAGAACACACTTCTCACATGTGATTTGTGTTCTTTTTTTATTTTTTATGTGCTATTCTTTTAGTAATAGTAAAGCAAAGGGTGACGTTATGAAAAGGACACGTGTACTATACTTGGAAGTCGCAGATAAAATTAAAGAAGATATTTTCTCAGGAAAATATCCAGTCGGTTCGATGTTGCCGACAGAAAGTGAATTAGAAGAACTGTTTCAAGTCAGCAAAATCACTGTCCGAAAGGCAATCGAACTGCTGGCATCAGATGAATATGTCGAAAAGAAAAGTGGTCGTGGGACGACGGTTCTAAGCAATCGTCCTTATAATCGATTATCCAAAGCGGCAAGCTTTACGCAAATCTTGGAGAACTCCCGATATGAAGTCCGGAAAGAAACGCTGGATTTGCAATTGGTCCATATAAAGAAGGAAGATCCTTTGTTTTCCTTTTTCGGTGAGCAAGCTGTTTGTTTTAAGCGCTTATATTATTTGAACAATCAGCCTTATATTTATTTTGCTCATTATCTTCCACAAGAAATGATGCAATTCAGCAGAGAAGAATTTGGCAAAGAATCTTTGTATCGTTTGCTGACGAAAAAAGGATATACTATTGACTCATTTTCTGATGATTTCTCTGCAGTATTTTTAACAGAAGAAGAACAAGGAATTCTGAAAACAAACGCACAGATCGGCATCAAACGGATACGGAAATCGTCTACGCAAATTGGGGAAATGATTGAATATTCGGAGGCGGTCTACCATACGGAGCTGCATCCTTACCATATTGATTATGAAACATAAATAAAAAAAGAGGTTGTGAAAAAGCTGCCCTGCATCAAGTACTAAGAACAGCCAAACAAAAATAGCTTCTCATATTTTTCGTTTGGTTAGGCTTATTACCGCAGATACACGGCTGTTTCTGGATTACCATTTATTCTGGATAAGGGGGTGTGGCACGACTTTTGTCATATCTCCTTTTCTTTCTAAAAAGAAAACAGCAAAAGAAGGAGAGATTGTTAGAAAAGCGTTTACAATTAACAGAGAAGTGTGTTACTATTCATTTGTAAACATTATAATGTTATAAAAGGAGAAAGAAGATGGATAAATTTATAGGAATTATCGAACAAAAAATCATGCCCGTAGCCAATCGTATTGGTACTCAGCGACATATGACTGCCATTAGAAAAGGAATCATTGCCACTATGCCACTGACAATCGTAGGATCATTTTTTACAATTTTACTGAACATCCCAATTGAATCGATTGCAGCAGTCATTGAGCCATACCGTGAGATATTAGATATTCCTTTTCGCTATACTGTTGGTATCCTTGCGCTTTATGCGACATTTGGGATAGCTTCTTCTTTGGCGAAAAGCTATCGACTCGATTCCCTAACAGCAGGTATCTTGGCATTAATGTCTTTTCTGATCGTGGCAGCTCCTCCTACACGTATTTTAGAAGATATGGGGGAAGTCACAGCCGGACGTTACATCAACATTGCTAATCTAGGATCGGGCTCATTATTTGGAGCTATCGTGACAGCAATTATTTCAGTAGAAATTTACCGGTTTTTTATTGAGAAAAAAATAACCATCAGAATGCCAGATGGTGTACCGCCGGAAGTAACAAATTCTTTTGTGGCATTGATACCAGGAGCAGTTATCTTGATTTTCTTTTGGATCATCCGCCATATGCTTGGGTTCGATTTAAATGGATTCTTGAGTCAACTACTTATGCCTTTAAAAGGTGTATTAGCGGGTAACAGCTTGTTTGGCGGTCTTTTGACTGTCTTCCTGATTTGTTTCTTCTGGGTATTAGGAATCCATGGCCCAGCGATCATGGGTCCGGTTATTCGTCCGTTTTGGGATATTTCGATTGCTGAAAATATTGATGCGTTTAATGCAGGGACAAGTGCTCACGCCATGCCGAATATTTTCACTGAACAATTTCTACAATGGTTCGTTTGGATTGGCGGAGCAGGAACCACTCTTGCGTTAGTCGTCTTATTCATGTTTTCTAAATCCAAGTATTTAAAAAGCTTAGGACGTTTGTCCATTCTGCCGGGTTTGTTCAATATTAATGAACCAATGATTTTTGGTGCACCAGTAGTGATGAACCCAGTTTTAGGAATTCCATTTATTCTTGCACCTCTTGTGACGACGACTCTGTCTTATATTCTCACTGTCAGTGGTGTCGTGCCAATGATGGTTGCGCGTCTGCCGTTTGCGATGCCTGCGCCGATTGCTGCTTGGATGAGCACGAACTGGAGTATTGCAGCAGGATTATTGGTTATTGGTAATTTCTTGATTACTTTGGCTATTTATTATCCATTCTTCAAAGTGTTTGAAAAACAGCAATTAGCCAGAGAAGCAGAGGAGCAAGCGAAAGAGCAAGCAGATCTCACTCTGACAGATGGCGTCACCGAAGAACGACTATAATTGAAAAGAAAGAAGAGAACAAATCATGAAACGTTCATTAGGCATTTCCCTTTACCCAGACCACAGTGATCCTCAAAAAGATCGTGAGTATATCGAAACAGCCCATCAATACGGATTCAGCAGGATTTTTATGAGTATGCTTGAAATCTCGGAAGATCCGAAAGTTGTTCAGAAAAAATTCCAGCAATTGATCTTTTTTGCAAAAGAGAGAGGATTTGAAACGATATTAGATGTTTCGCCCGCTATTTTTGAACAACTGAATATTTCTTATGACGATTTAGGATTCTTCCATAAATTAGGAGCAGATGGTATTCGTTTAGACTTAGGATTTGATGGAAAAAAAGAAGCACTTTTGACTTTTAATCCTTATCAATTGGCCATCGAGTTGAATATGAGTAACGATGTCGCTTATCTAGAAAATATCTTGACACATCAGGCGAATACATCTTTTCTATATGGCTGTCACAATTTTTATCCGCAAGAAGGAACCGGTTTACCGTATCATTTTTTCCAATCTAGTAGTGAACGATTCAAAAAAAACGGTATTCGAACGGCAGCCTTCATTACCTCACAATCAGGTACAATCGGACCATGGGATATCAATGATGGACTGCCTACTTTAGAAATGCATCGCCATTTCTCTGTAGAAACAGCAGCTAAGCATTTGTTTGCCACAAATCTAATTGATGATATAATTATTGGAAACGCATACGCAAGTGAAGAAGAATTGAAGTCATTAGGGCATTTGGATCGTTACCAGACTGTTTTTAGGGTCGAGTTTGTTGCAAATATAAATAAGGTGGAACGGCAAATCGTATTGGAAGAGCAGCATGTTCGTCGAGGGGACATCACAGATCAAGTGATACGATCAACGGAAGTTCGAAAAAAATATCAAAAATATGAAAACAAAGCACATGATACCGAGTTTGAATTTGTCGTAGGAGATGTTGTCGTTGGAAATGACCGTTTTGGCAAATATAAAAACGAGCTGCAAATCGTTTTAGAGCCCCACAGTGATCCGCGAAAGAATAAAGTAGGGCATATTATTCAAGAAGAATTGATCTTGCTGCCATTCATTCATCCATGGTCTAAATTCAAATTTATAGAAAAGTAGGAATGATTATGTATGATTTAGTCATTAAAAATGCAAGAAAGCTTAACGGGATGACCTTCGATATCGGGATAACCAAAGGAAAGATCTGCGAAATTGCACCTCACATCACAAAAAAAGCTCGTCAGAAAATCAGCTTGACCCCTCAGCAATATTTGTCGGCTGGTTGGATCGACGATCATGTTCATTGTTTTGAAGAAATGACCCTGTATTATGATTATCCAGATCAAATCGGCGTGAATAAAGGTGTGACAACAGTCATCGATGCGGGGACGACTGGGGCAGAAAACATTGCTGATTTTTATGAACATGCTAAACAGGCAAAAACAAATGTCTATGCGCTTTTGAATATCTCAAAATGGGGAATCATTGCACAAGATGAACTAGCAGACCTAAACAAGATCCAAGCTGATATGGTAAAGCAAAAAATCGAGGAACTGCCGGATTTCATTATTGGTCTCAAAGCACGGATGAGCAAGAGCGTAGTGGGTCAAAACGGCATCACTCCGCTACAGCTAGCAAAAAGGATACAAAAAGAAAACCATCAGCTTCCTTTGATGGTTCATATCGGTTCTGCTCCGCCAAATTTGTTGGATATTTTAGCTTTACTGGAATCAGGAGATATTATGACTCATTGTTTCAATGGAAAAACAAACGGGATCTTGGAACAGGAAACGAAAAAAATCAAACAAATAGCTGTAGAAGCAAAAAATCGAGGAATCATCTTCGATATTGGACACGGGACGGATAGTTTTAATTTCCAAGTTGCAGAAACCGCCTATCATCAAGGGATAAAAGCAGATACGATCAGCACAGACATCTATATTCGTAATCGTAAAAACGGTCCAGTCTACGATTTGGCCACAACAATGGAAAAATTGCGGCTTGTCGGATATACGTGGGAAGAAATCATCGAAAAGGTGACGGAAGTTCCAGCACAGAATTTTCACTTGAAGACGAAGGGACAAATCAAAGAAGGCTTTGACGCTGATTTTACTGTTTTTGAATTGATCAATCAACCTAAGGAACTAATCGATTCCAATGGAGAGAAAAGACAGTCAAATCAGCAAATCAAACCAGTACAAACGATTATCGGAGGAAAAAGTTATGCATGCGAATCATGAGAAATTTCAGCTGAAAAAAGTAATCAATGCTTCAGGAAGAATGACGATTCTAGGAGTCTCGACCCTCTCAGAGACAGTTCTTGACGCGCAACGTTTTGGTGGCCAGAATTTTTTTGAGATGAAAGAATTAAGCATTCAAACAGGAAAATATTTAGCCGATTTGTTAGAAGTAGAAGATGTCCAGATCGTTTCATCCGCATCTGCAGGAATCGCTCAATCGGTAGCTGCTGTTATAGGTAAAGGAGAACTGTATCCCCTTTATCATCCTTATGCAGAATCCATCAAAAAACGACAAATCATTTTGCCAAAAGGACACAATGTAGATTACGGCACGGCTGTGGAAATCATGGTACAGCAAGGAGGCGGTCAGGTAGTCGAAGCAGGTTACGCTAATATGTGTACGCCGGAACAGATCGAAATGATGATCACAGAAGAAACAGCAGGGATTCTCTATATAAAAAGCCATCACACGGTACAAAAAAGTATGCTTGACGTGTCAGAGGCAGCACAGATTGCCAAAAAGCACCAGCTTCCGTTAATCGTTGATGCTGCGGCAGAAGAAGATCTGAAAAAATATGTGCAGTTGGGCGCTGATCTAGTTATTTATTCAGGGGCAAAAGCGATCGAAGGACCAAGCGCCGGAATGGTGATTGGAAAAAAAACTTATGTTTCATGGGTTCGGATGCAATCAAAAGGAATCGGACGTTCTATGAAAATCGGAAAGGAAAATATCCTCGGTTTTGTCCAAGCAGTGGAAGACTATTTGAATAAAGGCAGTGAGTCTAGCCTTACAATGAAAGAAAGACTACAACCGTTCATCGAACAACTCAATCAGATCGAACATTTGGAAGCTAAAATCGTTCAAGATAGCGCAGGTCGAGAAATCTATCGAGCAAGTGTGAAAGTTTCAGGAGATCAATCAGCTAAACAAGTGATTAAAGCATTGAAAGAAAAAAATCCTGCCATCTATACAAGAGAATACCAGGCAAACAACGGCATCATTGAATTTGATATCCGTTCCGTCAATCAACAGGAGATGGAGAAAATCATCGATCGCTTAAAAGAAATCTTGAAGAACTAGGAGAGAAAAAGGAATGAGATTAAGTCCCAATTATTTAAAAGATAAGATATGTCTAAATGTGTTAGCAAATTCTGTAGAAAACGCAAAAGAATGCTATGAGGCCGCGGAAGGCCATATTGTTTTAGGGGTTCTTTCAAAGAATTTTTCTGACGACGAAACAGCTATTGCAGAAATGAAAAAATACCAGCAAGCAACAAATAATGCCTTATCTATCGGTCTAGGCGCGGGAGACCCAAACCAGAGCCAGATGGTCACTCGTTTAGCCGAAGTATTGCAGCCTCAGCATGTCAATCAAGTCTTTACAGGAGTAGGAGCTTCCCGAGCTGTATTGAAACAGACAGAAACAGTCATCAACGGTTTGGTTTCTCCCACGGGAAAAGAAGGATATGTCAACATCGCAACTGGTCCTTTAAGTTCACAAGGACCTGCAGGAGTCGTGACACTTGAAACAGCTATTCGATTGTTGAAAGATATGGGCGGCAGCTCAATCAAATATTTTCCTATGAAGGGACTTGCTCATATCAAAGAATATAAAGCCTTAGCAGAAGCTTGTGCTGCCAATGATTTTTATTTAGAGCCAACTGGTGGAATCGACCTTGATAATGTGGAAGAAATCGTACGGATCGCAATAGACGCAGGAGTGAAAAAGGTCATCCCTCATGTATATAGTGCAATTATCGACAAGGATACAGGTAATACACGCCCAGAAGAGGTACGCCAACTGTTGCAATTGATGAAAAAAATCGTGGAATAAGGTGAGAAGAATGAAAATTGGTGCATTTGGGGAAGTCATGCTGCGACTCACGCCTCCAGAACATTTGATGCTGGAACAAACCCATACCTTACGCATGGCTTACACAGGGACTGGCGTAAATCTAGTAGGGAACCTTGCCCATTTTGGTGTTGAAAGTTATTTACTGACGGCTCTGCCAGACAATCGTCTAGGAAAAGCAGCACTCACTAATTTGAACGGCCTAGGTATCCAAACGAAGTATGTGATCCATCAATATCAACACATCGGGACTTATTTTGCAGAAATGGGGTATGGTGTCCGCCCAACAGAAGTCACTTATCAAAACCGAAAACATAGCTCATTTGGTTTATCTGTAATAGAGGATTATGACTGTGCAGCATTTATTGATGAGATCGATTTGATCCATATCTGCGGGATCAGTTTAAGCTTATCTGATGAGACGGCTGAAACAGCTATCCAGTTAGCAGAACAAGCACATAAAGCAGGGAAAAAAGTTTGTTTTGATTTCAATTATCGTCCTAGTTTGAATCAAGAAGATGGAAAAAAAGAACAGATGAAGAAGCGTTATCATTCAATGTTACCTTATTGCGACATCTTGTTTGGCTCAGTTAGAGATCTGACAGAACTGGTGCAGTGGGAGGAAACAGACAATGTAGAAAACGAACATGATCCTATTTCTTATATCCAGTCCTTTATGAATCACTACGATATCCAGTGGTTTGCTGGGACGAGGCGAGAAAGTGTGGATGGAAGAAAACAGTTAAGTGGTTACTTGATCACACAACAAGAAGCAGAGAAAACAACAGTTTATCCCTTGGATGTACTTGATCGAATCGGGGCAGGAGATGCATTTGCTGCTGGAATCTTACTCGGTTTCTCTGAGAAGTGGTCCTTACAGAAGACCGTTTATTTTGCCTTAGGAAATGCTCGATTAGCTCATTCGATCCAAGGAGATGTTCCGTTAACGACAAGAGTACAAGTCGAGCGTCTGCTGAATGATCCTGAAACAGACTTGATCCGTTAAGTATACCAATCAGACAAGGTGAAAAACTATCTTACATCGAGTATCAAAAAAGCTCATGACGAATTTTGGTCATGGGTTTTTTCTTTTATTTGAGTCTTTGCAAATAAAAAATCATATAACGAAGAGTACAGAAAAAGAGACATGACACATGAGGTCCGTAACCATAAAGTTTTACACTAGGTATGCTGGAAGATTCTAAGAAAACACTCGAGAAGGATTGATACTATCTTACTAAAATAGGAAAAAGTCAAATTTCCCCCTGTTAGATTTTTGATATACACCGATACAGATAACAAACCAACTTATTTGTAAACTTAAACAAAATTCATGGGTAATTAATGTTTGATAGTTACAATGAGGACTATAAAAATTATCGAGGTGGATAAATGGAATGATTTAAAGTATCGTAAGCTTAGAATATACTTATCAACACACATATCTTACGGGGAGATTTAAGTCTGCCATCAAATAAACGCAGAGAACTATGATGAAATCATTGAAAGTGTTAAAATTCCCTTTTTGAATAGAAAACCATTTGAAACAATCCATGTAAGATATAAAATTCTTAATTAAAAGAGGAGAAAAAATGAAAAATAAAAAAAAGAAACTCAAAGGAATGAAAGCAAATGATCTTTTAGTAGGTATTTTGGTTGTTATTGTATTCATTATGCTAGTTCTAAGACATACAATATTCAAAAACAGCCAATTTGATTTTCTTCCGCTGATTTCATTTATTGTTGTATTAGGGATTATTATTGTTAGTTTCATAAACGTAGAACCTTCGAAAAAACATGAGGTATTCGTTGAAAAGGGCCTGGGATTTGGGTATACTATCAATCCTAGAAATCTGTTTGGACTGTTTCTCTATATTATTTTGCTAGTAGCAACTATATTGCCTTACTTTATATAAAGTAAGCTTTTAAGTCTCCAAAAATTGTAAATCATTTATTAATAAGAGCATACAAAACTCAACCATGTAGATATATAGCGTATGTAATCTAAAGAAATCAATTTAAAGATAAACGTAAAGTATGACGCTAAGAGGGAACTGTGACAAAAGTCTTGTCGCAGTTCCTTTTTCCGAATAAACGGAGTTCAAAAGCTTGCATCTGCGGTAATAAGCTCAACCAAACGTAAAATATGAGGAACTATTTTTGTTTGGCTGTTCTTATTACTTGATGCAGGGCAGCTTTTTCACAACCTCTGATACACGGTGTTCCAGAAGTAACTTCTTCGAAAAATAAGCCGAAATTTCACAAAAATTTGAAAAGCAATTTTCGTAAATTCCTTCTTATTTCTTGAAGCTACCCACTTCTGTCACAACCTCCATCCATTATGAAAGGAAAACACTGCAAGCAGAACTACGGTCTTCTGTATGATTCAAAGAGATGTCGATTTTCAAAGTTGAAACATAATCTAAAAAATAAATATCTCTATTATCTAAATGTTCCTGTTCGATTCCTTGTTGGATTCTAAAGTCAATAGCTAATAAACTGCAATTTGTTTCCATGATCCCCAGTGACGCTTCGAATATAATATAAATTGTTCCTTTCTTTAACCTAGGGAGTGTGATTGGATTTTTTGCATATGACTGACAATATATTTTGCTTTTTGAGTTGTCTTCTACATAAAATAGGTGAAATTCTATTGTTTTTTCTTTTCGAACATAAATCGAGTTAACAACATTGGTTTTTAACATTTCAAGATGATCTTTATAGATTTTGGAAATAGGGATCTCATTTACATCTACTATTTCTTTTAATGTAGTTAATGGTTTTTTTCTTTTTTTCACGCAGTGTATTTTTTCTTTATATTTTTCAAAAAGAAAATCCGTATCTAACAATATTCCTTTTCAAATAAGTATATGGATCTGGTCAATATAACTTACATAAGGATTGTTAAATAGTAGTTTGGTAATAATCGGTTTTTAGTAACGTAGCAAATATTCCCTAAAAATTAATAGCTGTTTGCTATGGTGGTAATAAACTCAAAGATCTATAACACAGGATCATTCAATTTGTAATGATTATATTTCGAAAAGGCTTCTATCTTATCGAAAATGCTATCTACGTCAGCTGTTGCTAAATCCTGATAAGGGATGGAAAGCCCATTTTTTTTGATCTCATCATTCATATAAGCTTGATCCATTTCATTGTACATAATCAAATCAGCTTGGGGAATATCAGTAGTAATATCGTAGCTAATGATTGAAAGGTCCCATTCGGGTTCAACTTTTATACGTAATTGTTCCTGAAGCTTCTTTGATCTACTCCAGATCATACCGGCTCCGCTACTCTTAAGAATTCCCCCTCTTGTGTTTACCGAATAAATCCATACCAGCTTTTTCATACCTTTCACTCCTTAATACTTTTATTGTGTCTATATAATATAAGTAATGTAGTATATACTTTAATACTCTTGAACTTGATAGTTATCTTCAGTTAGCAGAGAAGATCATTATCTGTTCGTTTAACCTAATCATAGACCACTCTTGGAAATAATCAAGTTGTTCGTATACCAGTATACTTTTTCAACATACTGAGTTGAGTACTGACTAGCTATAAATCACTAATTCTATAATTTCATTAACAATAGTAGCTTTAGGGAGCTTAAGACGTATCTCTTGAAGTTTCTTGCGAATAAATTTTTTATAAACTGTGAGGGGAGCTAACAAAATGGCTAAACACACGACACTTTTCTTTGTTTACGGTGTTTGCATAAGATTTGCATAAGAGGAGAAAAATTATTATGTAGCAAAAAAAGCAGGTCCTTATCAGTAGCGCTTTGACTTAAGGTGTAGCCAAGAATCAGGAAAAGGATTGGCTAAAAAAGTATGATCACCAGAAGTTTTGGATGAATGAAATGCCGTACCTCTCATCTTGAGACTGTTAGAAGAAAGAAAAAAAGAGAAGGAGCACTAGAAACAAGTGTATTTCGTGAATGGATCGTAAAAGAATAAGAAATATTGTTTTTACAAAAACCTGACCGAAAAACAGTACACATTTTCGTATTTTTTCGTTTTTTCTTGACTACTGATGGCGCTATCAGTATCATAAATGGCAGATAGACACAGCCAAATAAAAAAGGCACCTCTGCTTCTAGTGGCAGCTAGAAGCAGAGACCTTGAAAAGTCATCACACGTGACCGTCCAAGTTTGCCATAGTCAATGTAAATACATCAACCTTGTTTATTGTATCGAATCTAAAAGGAGAAATCTACCCTTTAGAGGAGAAATTTTAACAAAATGTATGCGTTTTATTTGCTGAGCAAAAGGTATTGGACGTTTGTGTTCAATACCTTTTTTGTCTGAACATACACCTGAAGATAAAACTGCTCTGTTCGAAGATCTCTTGTGCTTTTAATAGAGCTATAGCCAGCAGAATCGGTCAGTGTAAAAAGATGTTTTTTCGTCAAAGGAACTAGCCTTTGCGTATCTTATTATGGAAGCAGATTTTATTTGGCTGTTTTCTATCGCTGAAAGGAGAGGAGCAACCGATGCAAGTGATCGCTATTTTAAATCACAATGCTATCATTGCGAAATCAGAGGAAGGGGAGTGGGTGTTGATCAAAAAAGGAATAGGCTTTGGACGCAAAATCGGGGATCCAATCAATGAAAGAGATGTGGAAAGTGTCTATCAAAAAATTTAAAAATCGGGGAGTCACTGTTCAACAGGCTTGACCCATTTCGCTTCAGCGGAATGCGTCAAGCCTGTTTTTTTGAAGGGAGGAAATACCGCTGGAATTGACTCAAGTCATTTATGAAGAGTTGCTGATCATTCAGTCAAAAGCACAAACGAAACGCCAAATCTTAAAAGAATTAACAAAACTTATGACAGATAAAGGCGTAATAACTGATACAGAAAGTTTCTTGGATGATGTCTATCAAAGAGAAGCAGAAGGAGCAACAGGAATCGGACAAGGGATTGCTATCCCTCATGGTAAATCACCAAGTGTCCAGCAGACAGTGATCGCAGCTGCTACTTTAGCGGATCCGATTCCATGGGAAACATTAGATGATCGTCCTGTAGAAATCGTGATTTTATTTGCTGTACAAGAAGGTGACAAAAATAAAGGGCATCTTCAGCTTTTGCAAAAGATTGCCGTACTTTTGGCAAGAGAGAGGTTTATCAAAGAACTGAAAAAAGCTGCTTCAATCGAGGAATTATATATATTATTGACACAAAATGACTAGGAGGAATAATGACTTATGTTAATAACAGGAAAAGAAATACTAGCCGTAGCGAAAGAGAGAAGCTTTGCCGTTCCTGCCTTTAATGCAGGTTCTGGGCAATTATTGAACGCAGTGATAGAAGCTTGTGAAGAAGCAGAATCTCCTGTTATGATTGCAATCCATCCAGAAGAACTGAAATTTTTGGCAGACAGTTTCATCGCTCAAGTGAAATATGCAGCTGAGCAGACAGATATTCCCGTATGTATCCATTTAGACCATGGTGATGAATTCAAACAAATTATTCATGCCATCCGCTTAGGTTTTACTTCTGTTATGATCGATGCATCCCATCAATCGTATGAAACAAATGTCATGTTATCTAAAAAAATAGTAGAAGCTGCTCACGCTGTTGGTATTTCTGTAGAGGCCGAGCTGGGGACGATCGGAGACACAGGTAATACTGTAGAAGGCGGTGTCAGCGAGATTATTTATACGGATCCGTTAACAGCACAAGCATTCATTGAGGAGACCGGAATCGACAGTTTAGCGATCGCTATTGGAACAGCCCACGGGATCTATCCTAAAGAACTCAAACCCAAGCTTCGCTTCGATATTTTAGAATCGATTCGATCATTGACTACTATTCCTTTAGTCCTTCATGGAGGATCAAGCAATCCAGATGAGGAGATTCGTCAGGCAGTAGAATTAGGAATAAATAAAATCAATATTTCCAGTGATATCAAAATGGCATTCGCAGAAAAACTCCGAGATATCTTGAACTCAGGAGATTTAGAGATACGTGAACCGAATATGCTGTTTCCGCCTTGTATGGAAGCTGCAAAACAGGTTGCTTTAGATAAAATTTATTTATTCCAATCAGATGGCAAAGCAAAATACTATATGTGAGGGGGCAACAAAATGAAGATCGTAGGAATCGCAGCTTGTACCGCGGGGATTGCACACACGTATATCGCAAAGGAAAAACTGCTTCAAGCAGCAGAGAGCCTTGGACATGAAATCTGGATTGAGACACAAGGTCTTGCTGGAACACAAGAGCCACTAGAGCAAAAGTGCATTGCTGCTGCAGATGTCGTGCTTATTGTAGCAGATATCAAGGTAAACGGAAAAGAGCGTTTTCGTGGAAAAAAAGTAGTCGAAGTACCAACTAGTTTAGTTGTCAAATCTCCGAGAAAGATGATCGAAAAATTAGAAGAGATGCTGAATGAAAGAATGGAAGGGGAATAAGATGGAGATACTGAAATCAATAGGCTTCAAAAAACATTTAATGACGGCGATCTCTTTCTTTTTACCTATCGTCGTCGCTTCCGGATTCTTGCTAGCTATTGGGAATATGATGGATGGAGTCACTATTGAATCATTCACAGATGGGTTTTCTTTTGCAGATACGATGACAACGATGGGAGGATATGGTTTAGGTTTATTACCAATGATTGTTTCCTGTGCCATTTCTTATTCAATAGCAGATAAGCCTGGTATTGCCCCTGGTTTGATTACTGGGATGACCGCTAGTGGGATTGGAGCGGGATTTTTAGGTGGAATGGTTGGCGGATATTTATCTGGATTAGTTGTTATTGGACTAACGGCAGGAATCAAAGTACCTAAATGGATGGATGGTCTAATGCCGACTCTGGTTTTACCATTTCTCAGTTCTTTCATTGGAGGATTGGTCATGTATTACGTGATAGGGACACCTATTAATTGGATTACAGAGATGGTTACAGGTTATCTAAGTAATTTAGATACTTCTTCGTTATTTTTATATGGTGCAGTAATTGGCGTATTATCATCAATCGATTACGGTGGAGCAATCAACAAAGTAGTATTTGCTTTTGTGTTTGCTTTGTTTTCAGAAGGAATCTATGAACCAATCACTGTATTGATTTTAGCTTCGATGGTAACCCCATTCGGCTTGACGATCGCTTATTTCTTAGGGAAAATCATTCGTAAAAATATATTCAATCGTCAAGAAATCGATACATTGAAGACCGCTTTTCCTATGGGGATCTGTCAGATCACAGAGGGATGTTTCCCTATCGTATTGAACGACTTGGCACGCAATGTCATAGCAACGGGAGTCGGTGGGGCAGTAGGTGGCGGATTAAGCATGCTTTGGGGCGCAGATAGCCGTATTCCGGCATCGGGAATGTTTGCAGTCGCTACGATGACCAGACCATGGGCATTCATTGGTGCATTGTTAGCTGGTTCTTTTGTCACAGGAATAACCATTTTATTATTGAAAAAAACAGTAGATCCGAATGCAGAAATCATCCAAGAAGAAAAAGAGGAAGAAGACATATCTTGGGATGATTTGACAATTAGTTAGGAGAGGCAGAATGGATTACAAGAAAAAAGTACAATAGATGTACCTTGAGGCAGGAATGGTATGAAAGAATCAGAGTTAGAAAGAATCGAATATACAGATTTTGGTTTAGGAGCGATCGAAACTGTCCAGAGCATCGGCACCCTCCTTGAAATGACGATGAAGGAAAAATGAGAACCTTTCGTTGTCGAAAAGGTCTGGTATACCTTATGTCGAAGGAAAGGAAACAAAAAAACTTTCCTGTACTATTCCAAAAAGGAAAGAAAGCTATTATACAGTAAAAAAAGAAATTATTCTTCATGCTAGAGATCAGTACACGATCGAGCCCAATATCAAACACTAGTTCCAGGCAGGCGCAACAGGTGCGGTTATCACTGAATTTTCTTCCAGCAGTGACGATTCAAGTGATATTTTTACAAATCCAGCTATTTATCGTTAACAAAAAGATTTTTAGGAGAAGCTGATGAACAAAAATGATCAAATTTTGATCGTTTAGTTCGTCGGCTTTTTTATTTAGAGAAACATCATTTATCAGTGAAACATAACACGAGAACAAAATGATTTTTTCGTTCATAAAAGAAACAAGTATTTGTTGTTTAAAATAATACACGTTATTGGCATATAGGACGAAATCCCAGTATCTCCTATAAGTAAGTCATTTCATATCGATGAAAACACGTTATTTATTTTTGTTTTATCTATAAAATAGCTGAAAAATGATTTTTTTATAAATACTATATATAGTGGTGTCTATCCTATATACCACTAAAAAACTACAAAATCTAGTCTTTTATTTTAAAAAAACACGTGTAGAATGAAGATAGACTTTTGAGTTAGGGAGTGTTTTTTTATGAAACTTACTGTTTTTTGCGGTTCCCGTTTTGGCAATAAAGAAAGTTACAAATTTATTGCGCAAACGTTAGGAAAATACATGGCACAAGAAGAAATCGAACTGGTTTACGGTGGTTCATACTCCGGGATTATGGGAGTGATTAGTAAAACAGTACTGGAAAATAACGGAAAAGTCACAGGTATCTATCCGAATGGGCTTTTTGAAACTGAATTGCCTGGAAAAGATGTTACTACATTTATTCCTACAGAAACGATTGATGAAAGAAAGGTATTATTATTTGAAAAGGGAGATGCTGTCCTCGTTTTCCCTGGAGGTCTAGGTACATTGGAGGAATTCTCACAACTTCTTTCTTGGATAGCAATCGGTCTGACGCCTGACAAGCCAATCGGAATATTGAATATTGGCGGTTATTACAGCGGCTTGCAACAATTATTAGAAACTTTTGCAAAAGAGGATTTTATGGATAAAAAATGGTTGGATCAAGTAATCTTTTCCAACAATCCATTGGAACTGGTCAATGAATTACGAGCAGTATCTATTAAAAATCAGTTATTATTGAAGGAGGCAAAATAATGAGTCAAATATATTTAGCAGGACCATTTTTTTCAGAGGAGCAAATCGATCGAGTAAGTCGTATCGAAAAAGCGTTGGAGGAAAACAAAACAGTCACAAGTTTCTACTCTCCACGTCATCACCAAGAAAGCAATTATGAACTATTCAGCGCTGGATGGGCGCAGGAAGTATACGAAAAAGATATGGAAGAACTGACAAATGCAGAATTTGTTGTTGCTATCCTTGACTTTGAGCATCAAACAATCGATCCAGGAACGGCTTACGAATTAGGTGTGGCAACTATGTTGAAAAAACCGATGATCATTGTACAAGAAGAAACGGTACCTACGAACTTGATGATTACACAAAGTCTCCATACGTATTTAAAATCAGACCAAGCTGTACGTGAATATGATTTTAAAACATTGCCTGTTGAAACTTACGTAGGCGAGTACTTATAGAAGAGGAAGGGTTGTATGTCAGTGATTTTGATTTCAGGAACGATTGGTGCAGGTAAGAGCAGTTTGACGGATATGCTTGCAAAAGAGATTGATTCTAAACCATTTTATGAAAATGTCGAAGATAACGAAGTATTGCCGCTCTTTTATTCAAATCCTGAGCAGTACGCTTTTTTATTGCAAATCTTCTTTTTGAACAAGCGATTTTTAGCAATGAAAAATGCTTTAGTGAACGATGACAATGTGCTAGACCGATCCATCTATGAAGATAGCCTGTTGTTCCATCTAAACGCTGATTTAGGTCGGGTAACGGATATCGAAGTACAGCAGTACGATAGCTTATTAGATACGATGCTAAACGAGTTAGATGATGTTGCTCCAAAAAAACGGCCTGATTTGATGGTCCATATCAAAGTTTCTTTGGACACGATGCTAGAACGTATCAAAAAACGTGGGCGTGATTATGAACAGCTAGAAAGCGATGAAACGTTATATACCTATTACGAGACGTTGAACACCCGCTATAATCAATGGTATGAAGATTTTGATGTATGTCCTAAAATACAAGTGGATGGGGATACATTCGATTTTGTAGAAAATCCAGAAGATGCAAAAAAGGTGATCCGTCAGATCCAAGAAAAATTAGCTGAATTGGAAGGAAAGCCTGCTGGAAAATATTTTACGGATAACCAGCATGCAAAAGGTCAAGAATTAGGCTAAAAATAAAAAACCAAACGACGGGAAAGAAAAATTACTACGTGATGTAGAATAAGCCTTTCTATCGTTTGGTTATTTTATATTCAAATATTTGAAATAAATAAATCTTTACTCTTTGATTTGTAAACTGAAATGATCCACTGTTTGTTTTACTGATGAAGCTTGATCAAAGGAAGAAGCTGAGTTTGAAGTTCATAAAAATCAGCCATAGTGAGTTTTGCTTGATTTTGTTTATCTTCTTCTACTTTTTACATAATTTTGAACAGGATAAGATTCAAATGTTTTAAATGAATCTTTGACTAGTTTGTGACAGTTGTCGCATATGCTCAAGCTTCCTTGGTCATTAAATTCTGTATGGATATTTTTGTTGTTATTACATGTACAATAATCAGGACTATCGATCATCCATTTCGTCTCCTTTACAATCATCTTGCTTCTTTACTATAGCAGAAAAGAAGGGGAGAAACAAAAGAAGATCCAACAGACGGCACTATAGACTGTAGATGTTGCCATCCTCATCCTTCAAACGGTAATTACCGATTTTTGTAAATATGACTGTTGTTTCTTTTTTATTTTCTTTTCCTGAAATAATATATTCGTCATCTTTGGTAGTAATCTTGATATCTGTCAGCACCGTTTTTTCTTCAGATGATTCAGAAGAATCAGTTCCTTGTGTCTGATACGTGCGTGTCCATTCCATTTTTTTATCTGTAAATGTCAACTGTCCCGCGGATAAATCCATATCTTTACGTACTTTTAGCGTATATACACTGTTGGTGATATCTGCTTTTTCCGCTTTTAAGACAGAAGAATCGGTTGTTTCGTCCGAGGATTGGTCAGAGCCGCCAAACAAATCACAGCCAGTCAATGTCAAAAGTCCCGCAGACAAAATAAATAGTACGATTAATTTCTTCAAAATACTTCCCCCATTTGATAGGATAAAGAAATTATACCATTGGAATGTAAAACTTCAAACGGATGGAAGAGAAAAACGCACAAAACACCCACAAATAGAGTAAATTTTAGAATAAAATTTTAAAAAGGCAAAAAATCCGCCACTTTCAGAAAGCGTTTTAAAAAAGTGTTGCAATCTTTTAAAAAAATGCTATATTAAAAATGAACCGGTTCAAATACTTGTTTAAGTATAATTAATAGTGAGAGGAAGTTGCTCTACTGAAGACTTTAGTTATATGGATATTGATGACAAGCAACACTATGCAAAGAATGCGGTCATCATAATCGAACAACAAGAAAGAGAAATCAAATGTAACTGGCAGGAGTGAGAATGTATGGCATCGATCCGTGACGTGGCTAAGATGGCTGGTGTTTCAGTGGGAACAGTTTCCCGTTACTTGAATGGTCAGCAACTGAAGGAAAAGAACATGAAAAAAATAGCAGAAGCGATTTCAGCGTTGGACTATAAAGAAAACATCATTGCTAAAGGGTTGAAGAATAATCGAAGCTTCTCTATTGGACTTTTGATAAACGGGATATCTAGCCGTTTTGGTTCGGAGGTTGTTTCAGGGATCGAAAGAGTAGCTGAAGAAAATGGGTATAGCTTATTATTAAGCGGGTTTGCCGATCAGCCAGAAAAAATCGAACAAAAAATCGAATACCTGATGAAGCATGCAATCGATGGGTTGATCGTCTTCTTATCCGAAGAAGAGTGGTCTGGATTTGAAATGCTCACAAAAATGAGTATTCCAGTTATCGCATTGAATTGTCCAGAAGGGCCAGCAGGTATTGATACAATATTAGTGAATGATCGAGAAAGTGTAGCAAAAGTGATCGCTCATCATGGTGAACAAGGACATAAAAAAATCGGATTTATTGCTGCCACTCAAACAGACTACGTAGCAAGAGAACGTTTAGCAGGAGCCAAAGAAGCGGTACAAAATGATCCATCGATCCAATTAGAGGTCTTTACAGGAGACTATTCTAGAAAAAGTGGCTATTATGGGGCAAAAGAATTATTAGAAAAAGGAGTAACAGCGATTTTTGTCAGCAATTATAATATGTCGATCGGTGCTATCGAATGTTTCAATCAAGAAGGTATCAGAATCGGGAAGGACATTGCGTTCAGTCATTATGATTATTTGGATAAAAACGATTTGAGCATCCTTCCGAAAATCACGATTACACCACCAACAGATAAAATCGGGGAACAAGCCGCAGAACAGCTGTTGAAACGAATCAAAAAAGAAGAGGAAGAAAATGAAAAAGTAATTGTGATGGAAAATATCATACATGGAATCAACTAAAACGAACTAAAAAAGAAAAAGAGGTGCTTTGATGAAAAAATATCAATTTCCAGCAAATTTTTGGTGGGGTTCTGCAGCAAGTGGCCCACAAACAGAAGGAAGGATTTCAGGTGATGGAAAAGGAGAGAACATTTTTGATTATTGGTACAAAAAAGAACCGCAAAAGTTCTTTGACCAAGTAGGACCTGAAAAAACTTCACAAGTTTATACGAAGTATCAAGAGGATGTACAGTTGATGAAACAGACTGGGCATAATTCATTTCGAACATCTATCCAATGGAGCCGTTTGATACCTGATGAATCTGGAACAATCAACGAAGAAGCCGTTCGTTTCTATCATCGTTATTTTGATGAGTTGATTGAAAACGGTATCGAACCCTTTGTGAATCTGTATCATTTCGATATGCCGATGTATCTGCAAGAAAAAGGCGGATGGTTGAACCGAGAAACGGTTGAAGCCTATGAAAAATATGCCAAAAGTTGTTTTGAATTGTTTGGTTCGAAAGTAAAAAAATGGTTTACTCATAATGAACCAATCGTTCCAGTCGAAGCAGGTTATTTATATCGATGGCATTATCCAGAAGAGTCAGATATGAAAAAAGCGATCCAAGTTGGCTATCATGAAGCGTTGGCTTCAGCGTTAGCCATCAAATCTTACCATGAAATGGAGCAAGGTGGTGTTATTGGTATCATCTTGAATCTGACACCAAGCTATCCAAGAGACGAATCAAACCCTGAAGATGTTAAAGCAGCGCAAATAGCAGATGCGTTCTTCAATCGTTCATTCCTTGATCCAGCTGTAAAAGGCGAGTTTCCAAGTGAATTGATTGAGATAGTAAAAGAACTTGATCTCATGCCTGTGATCCATCCAGAGGATTTGACGGTCATCAAAGAAAATACAGTAGATCTTTTAGGTATCAATTATTACCAGCCACGCCGGGTAAAAGCAAAAGAAACACCAATCGATACTAAAAACGGCCCAATGCCTGAGGATTATTTCGACAATTATGAAATGCCTGGTCGTAAAATGAATCCTTATCGCGGATGGGAGATCTATGAACAAGGAATCTATGATATTTTGATCAATGTACGAGATCATTATGGAAATATCGACTGCTTTATTTCTGAAAACGGTATGGGTGTAGAAAACGAAGCACGATTTATCAAAGAAGATGGCATGATCCACGATGATTATCGGATCGAATTTGTTCAATCTCATCTGAAATATGTCCATCAAGCCATTCAAGAAGGTGCCAATTGTTTAGGTTATCATATGTGGACATGCATGGATAACTGGTCGTGGACCAATGCCTATAAGAATCGTTACGGTTTTATTTCAGTAGATTTAGCACAAGATGGAAAAAGAACGATCAAGAAATCGGGTCATTGGTTCAAAGACGTATCAGATAAAAACGGATTTGAGGCTTAAGAAAGAATAGTTGAGAGCAAATGCGTGAAATTCTCCATTCTTACCATTTTGTGAAAAAGAAGTTCAATTATTTACGATCTTTTTCAACTTTTTTGTCTTTCTATTTCATTTTTTGTATATAATAGAATAGTCAAAATTAAATAGGAGTGGAGGAAAGCATGAGGAAAAAAAGACCGTTTCTTCTCTTTTGGTTATTCGGTTTTTTCTTACTGCTTATTTTATCCGCAGCATTTTCAGGAAAAATGACAGCAGATCTTGCTCAGAAAGAAACAGAAAAAATCGTAGCAAGCAAAGAATCAGTAGATAATTTCAAAAAAGAATTCTCAACTTATTGGTGGGCGGAATATAAATTAACTGCCAATTACGAAAAAGGTGAATTGGATATCTATTTGCCGAAAGGAAAAGAAGAAAATCAATTTATCAATATCGATGACGTACTTAGTGCGATTTCTCTCAGACAATATCAATTCAAAGACAAACATTTGACCGTTTTGCTTTTGACTCATGATGGCGACAAGGTAGCTCGTTTGAAAAATGGAAAAGTGGTCACAGCTTATTCTGAAAAAGTGGACAAAAAAGTGGTGGCCGATCGATTAGCGGAATGGAAAAAGACCAATGAACAAGTCAAGAAAACAACAGATTCTTCTCAAAAAAACGAATCGACAGGAACAAGCCCTTCAGATTCTGGCAGTGGGCAAACGATAACGGGAAATGAAGAAAATCAAGCCTCAATTATTACGAATGAGTCATCAGAAGGACAATATCAAACTTATGGACAATGAAAAACAGAGGTTGTGAAATCAGCGTTTTGACCTGTGTATTAGAGAAACAAACGGCAAAATAGTTCCTCATATTTTGCCGTTTGTTTCTCTAATACACAGGTCAGCTGATTGAACACCGTGTATCAAGAGGTCTTGAGCCTGCCGTTTAACTCTGAGCCACAAGGAGCAATTTCAAAAAATAGCTCCTTATATTTTTCGTTTGGTTGGGCTTATTACCGCAGATGCAAGCTTTTGAACACCGTTTACCAAGAGGTTGTAAAATTAGCGTCCTGACATAATCTAATACCGAGGGTCAGCTGATTGAACACCGTGTATCAAGAGGTCTTGAGCCTGCCGTTTAACTCTGAGTGACAAGGAACAATTTCAAAAAACAGCTTCTCATGTTTTATAAATATTGTGACTTGTGGCCGAGGAGTTGGCAGGAGAACACCGTTTAAAGAAGAAGTTGTGAAAAAGCTGTCCTGCATCAAGAAATAAGGAGCTGCGACAAGAATTTTGTCACAGCCTCTTTTTTTGTACGAATACCGAGAAACTGGCTTTTGAATACCGTGGAGTGAAGCGGTCACCACAAGACTTTTATCTCTTCATTAGTTTAATCGCTTACATCGCAGCGGTTTTATGCTGTGAAAAGTGCACGGAATAATCTTTAGAAAGAATAAAAAAATCTTAAGATAACAACTTTTTTAGGGAATTTTCATTTTTCAGGAGCAAAATAAGGAAAAATGTGAATAGAGAGAAGTGATATACGTGACACAACTTAAAAAATTGTGCCAAAATCGTTTAGCAATCGTTTTGACAGCTGTTTTCTTTTTCTGGATGAAGACGATTATTGCTTACTATGCAGATTTTTCATTAGGTGTGGAAGGTACGATCCAGTACTTTATCTTGTGGATCAACCCAATTGCGACTACCTTATTGTTTTTTGGCCTTTCTTTGTATATTAAAAAGCCAAAGTCAGCATTAGCCATTCTTTTGATCATTGATATTTTAAACACGCTTTTGTTGTACTTGAACATTATTTTTTATCGGGAATTCACAGATTTCATTACAGTCAAATCTGTATTGGGATTTTCGAAAGTGTCGCAAGGGTTATCAGGAAGCTCCTTTTCTTTGATGAAACCCCATGATGTCCTCTACTGGCTGGATATCGCTACGTTCATTGGGCTACTGGTTTGGTTGACGATCAAGAAAATACCTATCAAAAGTCAACCTGTCAGCAAACCGATGGCTATCGCTGTGACCTGTCTTTCAGGGCTTATTTTTTCAGGAAATCTAGCGCTGAGCGAAGCCAACCGTCCACAATTGCTGCAGCGAACATTTGACCGTTCATATATTGTCAAATATCTAGGAATCGATGCGTATACTATTTATGACGGAATCAAAACAGGAATGACTAGCAGTGTTCGCGCGCATGCAAGCAGTAATGGGATTGATGAAGTTTTAGATTATACAAAGAAACATTATGCAGAGCCAAATCCCGAAACATTTGGGATCGCTAAAGGGAAAAATGTGATCGTTCTCCATTTAGAAAGTTTCCAGCAGTTTTTGATTAATATGAAGGTAGACGGACAAGAAGTCACACCGTTTTTAAATAGTATTTTCCAGAATCAAGCAACGATCAGCTTTGACAATTTCTTTCATGAAGTAGGACAGGGAAAGACAAGTGATGCTGAAAATATGTTGGAAACTGGCACATTTGGTTTACCTCAAGGCTCATTATTCACAGAGCTTGGGTCAGACAATGTCTTTCAAGCCGCACCAGCGATCCTTGGACAAAAGCAAGGCTATACAAGCGCTGTTTTCCATGGGAATGTAGCTAGTTTTTGGAATAGAGATCATGTATATAAAAACTTAGGTTATGACAATTTCTTTGATCGATCTTATTTTGATGAATCAGATGAAACGCTAGGTTATGGAATATTAGATAAAGATTTATTCAGTGAATCTGCCCAATATCTTGAACATCTACAACAGCCGTTCTACACGAAATTCCTTTCCGTAACCAATCACACGCCTTATTATACGGATGATAAGAATTTCGATTTTCCATCTTTGAACACTGGAAATAGCACAGTAGATAACTATGTTCGAACGGCACATTATTTGGATCAGTCATTGGAACAATTTTTTACGTACCTGAAAAAATCCGGTATTTACCAAAATTCGATCTTTGTGATTTATGGGGATCATTTTGGCATCTCAAATACAGATAATAAAGACTTAGCAAGTGCTCTTGGAAAAGACCCAGATACATGGAATGAATTTGACAACGCACAAATGCAGCGTGTGCCATTGATGATCCATATGCCTGGTTATACTAAAGGGTCAGTCAATCACGAATACGGTGGAGAAATCGATGTTTTGCCGACATTACTTCATCTCTTGGGAATCGATGATAAAGACTATCTCCATTTTGGTACGGATTTATTATCTCCTCAGCATGATCAAGTAGTGGCTTTTCGAAATGGGAACTTCGTGACACCCAAATACACCGTCTTAGGAAGAAAAGTTTACAATAACCAAACAGGAGAAATCATCGATACGAAAGCAGCAGGAATCGACGAGGAAATCTCCAAAGATCAGGAAAAAGTCAAGACTGCGTTAAGTCTTTCAGATAAGCTGAATCAGGAAAATCTCTTGCGGTTTTATGTGCCAAACGGATTTGAGATGATTGATCCGAAAAAATATGACTATAAAAATGAAGCGGAACGTAATGAAGCAATCGAAAAGCAAAAAGGCGAACATTCGACAAGTGTCTTTTCAAAAAATGGTAATAAAACAACAACCAACTTATATCCAGTAACAAGAACAGACGTTGAACAGCAAAAAAATAATCAATAAACAATCAAACCAACCTTCAGTAGTTAGACAACATTCTAATGCTTGAAGGTTGGTATTTTTTATGAAAAAACATTTTTTTATTTTTTTCGTGTATTTTTCCTTTTTAACGTATCTATTTATTGAATGTGGAAAAATTTAAATTAAAAAGGAGAACTATTATGTATGATGGTGAATTGATTAAGAAACTTCGAGTCAACAAGAAGTTGACACAGTCCCAATTAGCGGAAGGAATCTGTTCTAAGACTTCTCTAGTCGGGATTGAGACAAATTCAGTGAAAAAAATGTCATTTGTAACATTGAGATCATTTTTAGAGCGAATGAACATGACACTTGCAGAATATGAATGGATGCGAAACCAGCTGGATGAACCAATAAAGTTAAAGAAAAAAAGACGAATGCTAGATCGGGTACAAGAAGACAGCTTTGATCCTTATAAAGAGATCAGCAATAACCGTAGGCATTTTAAGAAAACAGAAGATCTGTATTATTTGGTTTTGAATCTTCACATGGTCGAAAAAACAGAAGTATCTGAGACAGAATTTGAATTTTTACGTTATGAATGCCGAATCATTGAAGAATACTTGATGCAGATACCAGACTATGGTCAATTTGAACTATCTATTCTAGCTGATTTTCCTTGGATATTCAGTGATCGGTTCATTGAGAACAATTATTTGAAAATCAAAAAAAGAATGCGACGATTAGCACAGTTGAACAATCATGAGCAGTATCTCTTTACTTTTTTAATGAACCTGACTTCGTTTTATATAGAAAATGGTCGGTTGAAAAAGGCACGTAGTGTGAATGAAGATATGAAACGGAGCTTAGCACATAAAGAAAGAAGTACAGTGATCTATGAAACATTGATGGCAGATTATTATCAAAGATTGATTTCTGCTGCTTTAGGGGAAGAAAAGACGAAAGACTACCAAGAATTCTTCACAGTGCTCGAATATATGTTAGGAAAGAATCAACGGAGGTCCTTAGAGAAAAAACTGCTGGCCATTGCTGAACCCAGCAACTAGACCAGCAGTTTAGAATTTGTATCACTTCGCCGCTTTTTCAGACGGTTTGTTTATATCGAATGGCGGGAAAAAGCGGGCGATCTCTTTTACCGCAGCATCACGGGAATCAGAAGCGTGAATGATGTTTTCAGTCCCCGGCAGCGCGTAGTCTCCTCGGATCGTACCTGGAACAGCATCGGCAGCTTTTGTTGCCCCAACCATCTTACGGACGATATCGATCACTTCCTCGCCGACCAGCACAAGATAAACGACAGGACCGGAAGTCATGTAATCGATCAGTTCATCAAAAAAACTGCGCTCAGTCAAGTGCTGATAATGTTCTTTTGCTAATTCAGGAGTCATAGTTTCAAACTTCATTTCAGCAATGGCCAGTCCCTTTGCTTCAAAACGTTGAATGATGCTTCCGACTAAATGGCGTCTCACGCCGTCTGGCTTGATAATAACAAGTGTTCTTTCCATAACAGCACCTCGTTTCCTACTATATTTCTATTATAGCGGGAGGTGGAAAATGAGACAAATAAAACCGCGTGAGACAGGAATATAACGTGTGTATTTTAAAAAAAGTATGAAAAACATGGAAAATTGATTTGACATCCTCTTTTTTAGTTGTTATATTAACGAAGGAAAACCGAATAAGATTTGTTAGGTGAGGCTCCTATACAAACATAGGCTACTGCCCAAAAACGTCGAGAGACGCCAATGGGTAGAACAGGAATTGTCGAGATAAGGCTTTTCATAAGGTAGCTAAAAGCAGGTATCTGCTTTTTACGTTGTACAGTGTCAAAACTCAACGATGAGATCTGAGAAGCTTTTTTTAATATGCTTTTTCAAACCTTTCGCTGAGTATTTGGCGAGAGGTTTTTTTGTTGCTGCAAATCCCCATCGGTGAAAAATAAAAAGGAGGTGGTCTAATTGGGAAAATAACTATTCGAAAAATGATTGGAAGTCATGAATTAAAATTACTTAGTAAAGGAGATGAGAACAAATGGATGACAGTCATTCGAAAAACAAGGATCTAGAGGAAAGGCCAGGGCTATTATCTATCTGTTCTCAGCCCCTTTCAGTTTTTTCTCTATCGATCCGATGAATAGCTAAAGACCAAAAGCAGCGAGAACAGCTGTCTTTTGGACACAAAGGAGAGATTGAGATGGAAAAAAAGAAAGATACACAAAAAATCTATGCAGCTTTTGCTGGAAAAACGAAACAAGAATTATTTGAACTATTCCATGCATCAGCAAATGGATTGACAGAAGAACAAATCGAACGTTCAAGAGAAAATTACGGTGAAAATGCGATTTCATATGGCAAAAAAACACCATTCATCGTAGAAATATTGAAAGCATACATCACGCCATTTACATTAGTGTTGATCGCATTAGGAATTATTTCATTCATCACGGAATATGTATTAGCAGCTCCTGGAGATAAAGATCTTTTCGGTGTAGCCATTATCTTCACTATGGTTATCGTCAGCGGGACAATGACGTTGATTCAGTCCGTACGTTCCAATCAAGCGGCTGAAAAACTGAAATCACTTGTGAAAGTAACGGCAGCTGTAAAACGTAATGGAAAGTACACAGAGATTCCTATGGAAGAAATCGTCTGTGGAGATCTTGTTCGGCTTTCAGCAGGGGATATGATACCAGCGGATATGCGTTTATTGTCCGCAAAGGATTTATTCATTTCCCAAGCAGCATTGACAGGGGAAAGCTATCCAGTAGAAAAGCATGCGAAAGTATGTGAAGACGATCAGCAAAGCGAAACAAGTTACGAAAATCTTGTCTTTATGGGAAGTAATGTCATCAGTGGAAGTGCGGAAGGAATCATTGTTTCTGTTGGAAATGAAACACTATTTGGTCATGTAGCAGAAACGCTATCTGAAAAACCAATTCAATCAAGCTTTGAATTAGGCATCCATAAAACATCCATGCTACTGATCAAATTTATGTCATTGATGGCTCCAGCAGTTATCGTCATCAATGGGCTTACAAAAGGGGATTGGCTAGAAGCTTTTCTTTTTGGACTATCTGTAGCAGTTGGTCTAACACCTGAAATGCTTCCAATGATCGTTACGACGAATTTGGTCAAAGGAGCAAGTGTGATGGCCAAAAAAGGAACAGTGATCAAAAATTTGAATGCCATCCAGAACTTTGGTGCAATCGATGTGTTATGTACGGATAAAACGGGGACATTGACACAAGATAAAATCATTCTTGAATATCATATGGATTGTGAAGGAAATGAAGATGATCGTGTTTTGCGCCATGCGTATCTAAATAGCTACTATCAAACAGGGCTGAAAAATTTGTTAGATGTGGCTATCATTGATGAAGCAACAGAAACTTTAGATACAGATAAGATCAATTATCAAAAAGTGGATGAAATTCCTTTTGATTTTGAACGTCGCCGTATGAGTGTTGTGGTTGCTGATCCAGCTGGTAAAACACAAATGATCACAAAAGGCGCGATTGAAGAAATGCTGAACATTTCTAAATTTATTGATCTTGGCGGTACTGTTACACCATTAACAAAAGAACGAAAAGAAGCCGTACTTGCAAAAGTACAGTCACTTAATGAAGATGGCTTACGAGTGATTGGTGTCGCACAAAAGACCAATCCAAGCGTCGTTGGAGAATTTTCAGTCAAAGATGAGTCAGACATGGTTTTGATTGGTTATCTTGCTTTCCTTGATCCACCAAAAGAAACAACGAAACAAGCGTTGAAAGCTCTGAAAGAACATGGTGTAGCTGTAAAAGTTCTGACTGGGGACAACGAATTAGTTACACGTTCAGTGTGCCGTCAAGTAGGTCTAGAGATCAATGAATTGGTTACCGGTGAGAAAATCTCGGAAATGAGTGATCATGAATTAGCACAAGTAGCTGAAGACCATGAAGTATTCGTAAAATTGAATCCTCAGCAAAAAGCACGTTTGACGACAGCTTTACGTAAAAATGGTCATACTGTCGGATTTTTAGGAGATGGTATCAATGACGCTCCTGCAATGAAAGTGGCTGATATCGGTATTTCTGTAGATACAGCTGTGGATATTGCGAAAGAATCTGCAGACGTGATCCTTTTAGAAAAAGATTTGACGATTTTGGAAAGAGGCCTTCTTTCTGGACGAGAAACTTTTGGGAATATCATGAAATATATCAAGGCTACAGCAAGTTCTAATTTTGGCAATATGTTTTCCGTGCTGATTGCAAGTACGTTCCTGCCATTTTTACCAATGCTGCCTTTACAACTTCTGTTTTTGAATCTGATCTATGATGTTTCCTGCATTTCCTTGCCATGGGATCGGATGGATAAAGAATATTTGGACGAGCCAAAAAAATGGAATGCATCTAGTATTGGGAAATTCATGGTTTACTTTGGCCCAACAAGTTCGATATTTGATATTACTACTTACTTGTTGATGTATTTTGTTATTTGTCCTGCTGTAGTGGGCGGAAGTTTCCATACATTGGATAGTTCACAGCAAGTGATTTTCATCGCATTATTCCATGCAGGATGGTTTGTCGAATCACTATGGACACAAACCTTAGTGCTCCATGCACTGCGTACACCGAAAGTACCATTTATCCAAAGCAATGCAACATTTGCCATGTTTGTTATCACTACATTAGGAATTATTGTCGGTTCTGTCCTTCCTTTTACAAGTTTTGGTACTGAATTAGGCTTGATGCCACTTCCTGGCAATTACTGGTTATGGTTATTTGCTACAGTCATCGCTTATCTGGCGCTTGTGACAGCTGTGAAGAAAATCTATATCCGTCGATTCCAAGAACTCTTATAAACGAGAAGGCTGGTTCTTTGCTTCTGTTCTTTTTGGACCAGTCGTGCTAAACTATGTGTATTGTTTTGGAAAGGATTAATGTATAAATGAAAGGTGCAATATTTGATTTAGATGGTTTGTTAGTTGACACAGAAAAAACGTATCGTGATGGCTGGCTTTGGGGATTTCAGCAATTTGATATCCATATCCCAAAAGAAATCGTTGACGCTTGGGGCGGAAAAAACTGGAAACAAAGTTTTGATATTTTAGTGAAAGCAGCAGGTAGCCCTGAAAAAGTACAGGAAGTCCGAGCGAAGCGCGAAGAATATTTTTATCAACAGCTGACAAGCGGAGCCATCCACTTAAAACCATATGCAAAAGAAATATTGGCAGACTTAAAAGAACGTCATATGAAACTAGGCATTGCTACGACCACTGTTACGAAAAGAGCAACAGATATCTTGGATCACTTTAAATTAGCTGATTACTTTGACACGTTTACATTCGGAGACGAAGTGTCGGAGAACAAGCCTTCACCGATTCCTTATCTGACAGCTTTGGAACGAACAGGATTAGAAGCTAGTTCAGCCTTTGCAGTGGAAGATTCTTTAGTAGGAGCAACAGCTGCTTCACGAGCAGGATTAGGCGTTGTTTTGATACCTGATTCCAGTTTTGTCCGAAATTATACCGTCGAAGAAAAGGAAAAATTGAAACTTCTTGCGGAAGGAAAAGATCTTCGAACTGTTATTGAAATGTTAAATAAAAAAACAGAAAAATAAATATAGAAAAAATAATTTGAATTTCGTACTTGACTTTTCAGTTTTCCTCATGTAGATTAATCCCAACAACAAAATATCGATTTCGTTGAAAAGGAAAGTAAGTTTGGAAACTTTGCAGAGAGGCTCTGGCTGGTGAGAAGAGTCAAGTAAGAAAAGCTGAAAATGGCCTTGGAGAATAATTTGTCGATAAGTAGGCAAATTCGGAACTGTTCGACCGTTAAAACGAACGCCAATCTCTCTTTTTGAGATGTTGGGCTTGAGGGAAGGAAACTTCCGAAAAAAGGTGGTACCGCGATACGTCGTCCTTTTACTGACATAGTTTATGTTAGTAAAAGGACTTTTTTTTTGAATATTATTTGCATTGAAATGGTAAGTACGATAGAAGAACCTTTGACAGAGAGCTTCGGTAGCTGAGAAGAAGCAAGGAACGACTATTGGAAAATGGCCATCGAGCAATTCATCCCGAGCATAGATGTAAGGCGATGACGGCTGCGACCGATATCTTGCTAGAGTATGATCGTACTTGAAGAGGAGTTGTGTGTGAACACAGCTTGAACATGAGGTGGTAACACGCAAAAAAGCGTCCTCAAGAAAATGACATTTTCATTTTCTTGAGGACGCTTTTTTAGATAAGGAGGAATTTTAATGATTGAATTGCGAGATGTTTCTGTATGTTTCAAACAAAAAGAAAAAGAGATACAGGCAGTAGATTCTGTAGATTTAACGATTGAAAAAGGCGATGTTTATGGAATCGTCGGTTACTCAGGTGCAGGGAAAAGTACGTTAGTTCGTGTGATGAATTTGCTACAGAAACCAACAGCAGGAGAAGTCATTGTCAATCAGACGAATTTGAGTCAGCTCTCTCCCAAAGAATTGCGAAAAGAAAGAAAGGCCATCGGTATGATCTTTCAGCATTTCAATCTAATGGAAAGCCGAACTATTTTTGACAACGTTGATTTTTCTTTAAAGTATTCTGGAAAATCGAAACAGGAACGTCGTCAAAAAGTGAATGAACTACTGGAACTTGTCGGTTTGGAAGAAAAAGCATCTGCTTATCCTAAACAACTGTCGGGGGGACAAAAACAACGAGTAGCAATCGCACGAGCTTTGGCGAATGAACCTAAGGTATTATTATGTGATGAAGCAACCAGTGCACTTGATCCGAAAACGACCCTTCAGATCCTTGCATTGTTAAAAAAATTGAATCGCCAGTTAGGTTTAACAATCGTCCTGATCACTCATGAGATGCAAGTTGTCAAAGAAATCTGCAACAAGGTAGCGGTTATGGAAGATGGAAGAATCATTGAAAAAGGTAGCAGCATCCAGATCTTCAGCAATCCTGAAGAAGAATTGACCAAAGATTTTATTCGAACAGCTACTCATCTTGACCAAGCATTAGAAACGATCATTGCCCATTCTGCTTTTGCCGATCAGATCGCCAATAAATGGCTGGTGGAATTAAGTTATATTGGAAATCAGACGAACGAACCTCTAATCGCTCATCTGTACAGCAAATATCAAGTAACAGCGAATATTTTATATGGCAATGTAGAGTTATTACAAGAAACGCCGTTAGGGAGTTTGATCGTTACTTTAGCTGGAGAAACCAAACAGCGGCAAAAAGCATTGGATTATTTGATCAAATCTGGTGTAAAAATAAATATTTTACAAAAAAACGAATTAGATAGTCGTATCAAAGTGATCGAAGGAGGAAGATAAAATGACTGATTTCTTTAAAACATATTTGCCCAATGTTTATTTGATTCCGGATGAATTTGTCGAAGCGACGAAGCAAACACTATATATGTCTTTTTGGACAGCATTCATTGGCGGGATGATCGGAATCATCTTAGGTGTGACGTTAGTAGTGACACGCCCTAATGGATTACTAGCTAACCGTCTGCTATTTGAAATACTTGATAAGCTGATCAATATCATTCGTTCCATCCCTTTCATTATCTTGCTTTCTCTTTTAGCATTGACTACTCGTTTCTTAGTTGGAACGACGATTGGTGCGAAAGCAGCTTTAGTGCCATTGATTTTTGGAGTTGTTCCGTTTTTTGCTCGTCAAATCGAGAACGCACTGCTAGAAGTTGATCCTGGGGTGATCGAAGCGGCAGAAGCGATGGGAACCAGTCCAATCGGTATTATTTTACGTGTGTATTTGTTAGAAGGTTTGCCTGGTATCATTCGGGTCTCGGCGTTGACTATCATCAACGTGATCGGACTGACTACCATGGCTGGAGCAGTAGGTGCAGGCGGATTAGGGAATCTTGCTATATCGAGAGGGTATAATCGATTCCAAACAGATGTAACGATTGTGGCTACATTATTGATTCTAATCTTAGTTTTTTTAAGTCAATTTATCAGTAATCAACTGATTAAAAAAATTACACATTGAAAGTGGAGGAGAAAAAATGAAAAAAATTATTCGTTTTGTAGTCATTACATTTGTAGCAATTATTTGGTTGGCAGGGTGTAGCCAAGGAAAAGCAGATACAACTGACAAAAAAGAAACTACCGTAAAACTAGGGATTATTGGAGAAGATACAGATGTATGGGACAACGTGAAAGACCGTTTGAAAAAGGAGAACATTAATTTGGAATACGTGAAATTTACAGATTACAATCAACCAAATGCGGCTTTAGCAGATGGATCGATTGATTTGAATTCTTTCCAACATCAATTCTTTTTAGACAATTACAATAAAGAACACGGAACTGATTTAGTATCAATCGGAAATACTGTCAATGCACCGCTGGGAATTTATTCTAACACTTTGAAGGATGTAGCTGATATCAAAGACGGAGCAAAAGTAGCAATCCCTAATGATGTCACAAATGGCGGCAGAGCTCTTCTGTTATTGCAAACTGCTGGATTGATCAAAGTGGATAAGGCAAAAGGACAAGCGCCCACTGTTTCTGATATTACCGAGAATAAAAAAAATCTAGACATTTCTGAATTAGATGCTTCACAAACAGCACGTGCTTTGTCGGATGTAGACATTTCAGTGATCAATAGCGGTGTAGCTGTAGATGCTGGATTTAATCCTGCTTCTGATGCCATCTTCTTAGAACCAGTGGATGACCATGCACGTCCTTATGTGAATATCATCGTTGCAAGAAAAGAAGATGAAAAAAATAAAACGTATCAAAAAATAGTAGACGCTTATCAAACAGAAGACACAGTCAAAGTAATCGAGAAAACATCAAAAGGATCAAGCGTGCCTGCATGGGAAACATTCGGGAGAAAATAAGAAAAATGACTAGCATAGGAGGAATTTTTTATGACAACAACAATCTCAACAAACCAATTGAAGGATCTAATCCAATATCGTTTACCAGAATATCAAGCACTTGCTCTAGATATCCACGAACATCCTGAAGTAAGTAACTATGAGTTTTATTCCTCAGCAGCGTTGATTAAACAATTAGAAAAAGAAGGGTTTTGGGTAGAAAAAGAAGTAGCTGGACACCGAACAGCCTTTGATGCACGTTATATTTCCAATAAACCCGGTCCCACAATTGCCTTTTTGGCAGAATTCGATGCTTTACCAGGTATTGGTCATGCATGCGGGCATAATTTGTTTGGTACTTACTCCGTATTAGCCGCCAGCATAGTGAAGCAATTTATTGATGAAACTGGTGGAGAAATCCGTGTATATGGCACCCCAGGGGAAGAAGGGGGCGAGAACGGATCAGCTAAAGGCAGCTTTGTTCGAGAAGGTTTTTTTGAGGATGTCGATGTAGCGTTATGCGTCCATCCAGCTTTTCGTTATGGGAAAACGACAGAATCTTTAGCGAATGATCCAGTCGACATCAAATTTTACGGTGTCGCTTCCCATGCAGCAGCAGCACCTGAAAAAGGAGTAAATGCTTTGGAAGCATTGATCCAAGTGTTTAATGGAATCAACGCTCTACGCTTGCAATTGCCAAAAGATGTCAATATCCATGGGATCATTACAGACGGAGGAGTAGCTGCCAACGTCATTCCAGATTACGCTGCTGGACGTTTCTATTTACGTGCAGGAAATCGGCAAACATTAGATAAGGTATATGAAAAAGTGGAAAATATCGTACGAGGTGCTGCGATAAGTACGGGCACGACTTTTGAGTTTGGATTGTTCCAAAATGCAGTTGATGATGTCATCGTTACTCCTTCTTTTGATGACTTATTCTTCCAGCATGCAAAAGAAGCAGGTGTTCCAGATGAAGAAATAGAAACGGAACAAAGAACAAGTCTCGGTTCTTCTGATGTAGGAAATGTCAGCCAAGTCATACCAACAATCCAGCCTACGGTAGCAATCTCTGAGACATATATTGCCGGACACACAGAAGAATTCAAAGCTGCTGCTAAAAGTGACAAAGGCCTTGCTTCTATTGCGATTGCAGCAGAACTACTCGCCAATACAGCTCTTGATCTGTTGAAAGAGCCAAAGCTATTAGAAAGAATCAAGCAAGAACATCAAGAAATAGTAGCAAGAAAAAAACAAGAGGGTGCTACTTTCTAGTAAAAAATAAACTTGTGTGTGAAAGTTATAAAAATAATTTTCAGAAAAATGAAAAAATATTTTCTTTTTCATTGACAAATGATCTTATGGAAGGTAAACTTCATACAAGTCAACTTTTCACGCAGTAGCGGTTAGGTGTTTTGTTCAGAAAGTCGGTGGTCGCTGTGAACCGATCAAGCCTAATTGACGAATTACATGGAAAGTCCATACATTTGAATAAAAGTTTGAAAGTGAAAAACAGATCTGTTTTTAATTAAGGTGGTACCGCGGAGTCATTCGTCCTTAGTTTAAAACAGGTCTTTTTATTTTTATAAAGGAGGAATCGCGGATGAATTGCGGCGGAGTAATCCGATATCTTAACTTTTTTAGAACATAAGAACAACTAAAAAAGGAGAGATTATCATGGAAAAAAAAGGAACACCAAGTTTTTTAGAAGCAACACTTGTATTAATGGTTATTGTTTTAGGCATTGCGATTGGCGTTGTCGGATTAAAGGTCTCACCTAATATCACGATCTTAGCAGCGATCGGAATGGTCATGTTGTATGCAGTGATAAAAAGATACCCGACAGATTGGCTGCACGAAGGAATCATCAATGGCATCAAACCAGGAATCATCCCAATCTTTATTTTTATTTTAGTCGGTTCATTGATTGCTGTATGGATACAAGCAGGGATCATTCCAACTCTAATGGTCATTGGGTTCAAATTGATCAGTGTCCAGTGGTTTGTCCCTTCTGTATTTGTTGTGTGTGCAATCGTAGGTAGCGCTGTAGGGAGTGCCTTTACTGTTATGTCAACGATTGGGATTGCATTTTTCGGTATTGGCACAACACTAGGCCTAAATCCAGCGCTGGTTGTTGGAGCTATTGTTTCAGGTGCCGTTTTTGGAGATAAGATGTCTCCATTATCCGAATCAACAAATCTAGCAGCAGCTATTGTTGATGCCGATTTGTTCAAACACATCAAGCATATGATGTGGTCAACTGTTCCGGCATTTGTTGTTTCTTTCTTTTTATTCATGATTTTAGGACACACAAGTAAAGCCGCAAGTCTTTCATCTATTCGTGAAGTGACTGATGTTCTAGAAGCAAACTTTACTATTTCAATCTGGTCACTGATTCCTTTATTTTTAATGTTACTGTGTGCATGGAAAAAGGTGCCGGCAATTTTGACTATTTTGTTGAATATCGCTGTAGCAGTAGGAATGATTTTTATTCAAAACCCACAAACTTCCTTAACGAAGTTGGCTGGGGTCATCGAATCAGGGTTTGTTTCAAATACTGGAAACCAACAAATCGATTCACTGCTTAGCCGCGGAGGAATCGAAAGTATGATGCCTACTGTGTCATTGATTATTCTAACTTTGTCATTAGGTGGATTGTTGATCGAATTTGGCTTGATCTCAACCGTGATGGAACGAGTATCAAGAAAGATGACGAACACACCAAAATTGATTTTTACAACATTGATGACAAGTATCGGAGTAAATATTTTTATTGGTGAACAATTCCTATCTGTTATTCTGCCTGGTAATGCATTTAAAGAAACTTATGAAAAAGCAGGACTTGATCCAACTGTATTAGGTAGAACGCTAGAAGATGGTGGAACAGTAATCAACTACTTAGTGCCTTGGGGAATTGCCGGAAGCTTCGTAGCAAGTACATTTGGTATTCCTACACTCACTTACTTGCCATTCGTATTTTTCAGTTTGCTTTCTCCTGTGTTTTCGATGGTCAGTGCCTTCACAGGGTGGGGAATCTCAAAGAAATTTGTGAAACCGCAAGAAGCAGTAAGCAAGACAGCGCAATTAGAACAATAAAAACAGGATGTTTATGTAAAAAACTGCCGAGAAACTTTCGTTTCCCAGCAGTTTTTCTGTTTGGATAGATAATGGTCATTCCATTTCTTTGATCATTTTTTTCATTTTGTCGATTTCTTCTTCTTGTGCCTGAATGATTTCTTCCGCTAATTTTTTTACTTCAGGATCTTTTAAATCAGCTCGTTTACTTGTCAAGATAGCAATAGAGTGATGAGGGATCATCGCCTTCATCCACGCCGTATCATTGACAGTTGTTTGGCTTCGTACCATAAATAAGGAACCGGCAAAAACAAGAAGACTAGCGGCTAAAATCATAGCATTTATCTTTTTGTTTTCATACATTTTCCACATGAACAACAACATAATGACTGCCATGACTGCACCCATCATCAGCGCCATGAATACACGTGTGCGACTGAAGAAGATATGATCAAGCGCATAAACATTCAAATACATCATACCAAACATGACTACCGTCGAAACACCAATCATCAACAAAAACTTCCAATACTTTTTCATTTAAAACAAACTCCTTTTTCTTCATTCCTTTCTTCTATCATGTCATGAGCGTGGAGAACAATCAATTAATCTGCACAGATGGTTTTTGAACACCGTTTATCAAGAGGTCGTGAGCCTGCCGTTTAACGCTGAGTCACAAGGAACAATTTCAAAAAACAGTTTCTCATGTTTGTTGAATATTGTGACTTGTGACCGAGAAGTTGGCAGGAGAACACCGTTTATTCGGAAAAAAGAACTGCAACAATTTTTGTCGCAGCTCCTTTTTTTCAATAGCTCCAGCTATTCAATATAAATAGAATAAAATTCTCTATTGGTTTCATTCATTCGTCAAGACGAAAGCATCATTCTTTTTTTGATAACTGAAATAAATGAACAGGTAAAGCAAACCGGTCAATACAGTTACCCCAATGGAGTTCGTGAATAGGATACCAAGGAAAATCAACCCTAAGACTGCTAATGCAAAAAAGCTGATTCCTTTGTCCCATAACGTTCCTTTACTTAGTGCCAGTACAAAGGACGCAGCACTGATAATGATCCAGATCAATAATACTGTATAGGAAAGAGAACCTGCCAGATAGCCAAATAATTTGTCACCGACAAAATAAGAAAGAGCAACACCTAGATAAAGAACACTGGTACAAAACAGCACAGCACGTTGCGGTACTTGATGCTTGTTTAAAACAGCTAGTTTTCTAGAGGAACCTTTTCGATCTTTCAAGCGGAAGAACAAAATTCTCGAAGAAGCATATACACCTGAATTGATAGACGAGAACAGAGCAAGAACAATCACGAAATTGACGATATCTGCCGCAAATGGAATATTCATTTTTTCAAATACCAACACAAAAGGACTAACGTTCGTGCCTGCTAAAGTATTCCAAGGAAAAATAATCAAAAGCAAAAATAAAGGAATAATGTAAAAGGAAATGATTCTTCCCATGACGCCTTTGATTGCTTTAGGAATCGCACGTTTAGGATCATCTGCTTCGCTTACTGTGATAGCAATCAACTCAGAACCGCCGTAAGAATAGATAACTACAAGCAAAGAACTGATGATTCCCTTCATACCGTGGGGAGTAAAACCACCATGATCAGTTAATTGCTGAAGGGTAGGGAAAACACCAGTACCCAACATTTGCTGACCGACAAGATAAGCAGCAAAAATGATCAATAGGATAATGACACTGATTTTAGCAAAGGCCAGCCAATATTCTGTCTCTGCGAATAATCGTACCGAATAAAGATTGATGATAGTAGTTAAAACAGCCAACATAAAAACAAATACCCAAGCTGGGATGTGGGGGAACCACAACTGTAAAAAGGAAGCAGCTGCAACAGCTTCAGCAATGATATTGATAATCCACATGGACCAGTAGACCCAATCGGTAAAATCGGCAGCATGAGCACCTAGATATGGACGAATCAATCCAGATAATCCGTGGTGCGTATCACCACCACTTAAAACAATTTTTCCCAGACCTTTCATCACGATATATAAAATTATGCCGCCAATCAAAAAAGCGATCAATACAGAAGGGCCGGCGATTCCAATCGCTTCGCCACTTCCTTTAAATAGACCTGCACCAATCGCTCCACCTAAAGCTAGCATGGTGATATGTCGGGAGCTAAGTTGTTTTTTCAATTTTTTATCTTCCATAAATAACCTCTTTCTTTTAAATTCACAATCAAAATGTATAGTAAGAATAAATAGTAAGAATAAATAGTAATAATAACAATGACTAATGATAACAAATTTTCAGATAATTACAACTATTCAGAAAACTTTTAGGCATATTTTAATGGAAGAATGATTTATTTCATCGTATTTTCATAGAAATGTTAAATTTTTATAAAAATAATAGGAAGCGTTTTACTGGCTTTTTACTATTTAAACAGGCTATCATAGGAAAAAGTGACAGAGAAAGTGAGGCGGAACAGATGAACAAAAACGACGTATTGCTAATTGCGAAAAATAAATCACTTTATTTTTTTCCTTCCATCCGCTCTTTAGATGTTTGGTCCGGAAAAGATTTACTACAGTCGGAATTCATTAAATCAGCTCGACAACAGTTGGCAAATTATCAGCTGATCGTTTTTTTAGATTATGGATTTGATATGGAGATGGCTCGACGCGTGCGTCCATTTACCAATGCAAAAATCGTGTTATTTTTTTGGAACCACTTTAAAGCAGAACACGAGGCGATGCTGAAGCAGGCACAAGATGAACCGGCAATCGATGAGATTTATCATTTTGATTTTTTGGAAGCGAAAGAACTTGGACTAAAACATAATAGTTCCTTTTATTCGAAACATATGGATTTTTCTTCTAGCGAACCAAAGACGGATCTTTTTTTTGGTGCAACAAATAACGGCAGAAAAGAACGGGCAGAAAAATATAAGCAGGAATTTATAAAAAGAGATGTTACGACCAACTATTTCATTCTTCCGCTTCGAGGAAATGAACAACCTGGATACCTTACTTATGAAGAATATCTGAAAAAAACCGGGGAATCGAGGGGGATTCTAGAACTGTTGCGGGAAGGGCAGCAAGGAGTGACTTTGCGAACGTTTGAATCTATGTATTTTCAAAAGAAACTAGTGACAGATAATCAAGCCATAGCTCATTATCAGTTTTATCATCCTGAAAATATTTTTTTGCTTCAAGAACGTGATTTAGATGAATTACCGGAATTTTTGCATACGCCATTTCAACCAATCCCATCAGAACTGTTGGAATTTTTTGATGCAGAAAATTGGGCAAAACGTTTTTTCACTACTGACTCCGCTATTTATGAACAATATGAATACGATCTTTCCTCTGTTAAAAATAAATAAAAGTGCCAACCAATCATAGATGAAAATAAACAAGCGCAATTCTTATGGCAACATGAGAATTGTGTTTTTCTTTTTGATCTTTCATGGGGGTAAAAAAATGAGAACCAGCTGCTGATTCAGCTGATTCTCATCAGAGAGCCTTTTACTCTGCGCCAAGGATTCCTTCTTTTGCATGGACTAATTGGGTCAAAAAGGCACAATATGGTGTAGCAATATCATATTTTTGTCCTTTTCGCCAAACGGCACCATTGATGTAGTCGATTTCAGTCAAACGATGGTTTTTGATCAGGTCTTGGTACATAGATGGGTAATGCAACCCGATGTTGTCAGGATCATAAGTAGAAGTAATATGTTGGTACACTTCTTCTTGATCTAATATGATTCCTTCTTTTGCTGCGATAGAAGCAAATTCAGATACGATTGTTCGAACCATGCTCTCTGCCGCTTTTTGCGCGCCTAGTTCAGCAATATTACAATCCAAAATCGTGCATAAACCATTCAATGTTCCATTTACACAAGCTTTTCGCCAAATGGAATAACGAACATTATGGCTATAGATCGGATTTAATTTTGCTTCTTGAAAGACTTCTACAACTTTTTTTGTAAATGCTTCGCCTTCTGGTTCCAAGTTCTCTAGTTCGATTTCTCCATCACCTAACAATGTGACTTTTCCCGGACCAGCCAGACCAGCTGTCCACATCGTGATCCCAAATAAGATATTTTTCTTTGGCACATATTTTTCCAGTACATCTTCATGACCTAATCCATTTAGTAAACACAAAACATAAGTATTGTCAGTAATAATGGATTGGATCGAACGAAACATATCATCTAATTGATTCGCTTTTGTTAATGCTACGATCAAGTCCACGTGTTCGTTGCTTTCGATGATTTCTTCTGGTGAATAGATTGGCAGTTTTGCGACCACTTCTTTACCGTTAAAGTCAGCAATCAACCCATTTGTACGAATGGCTTCAATGTGAGCAGGCCAACGATCGATCAAGAGGACCTCATTTCCGCTTTGATGTAGCATCAATCCAATTCGGCTGCCCATTGCTCCGGCCCCAGCTATTGCGATTTTCATGTTTTTTCTCTCCTTTATTCAATGATTTCCCTTTTAGTATATAGAAAAATGGAAGAAAATAGCATTGTTTTGTTTGAAAAAAATGAAAAAAAGTGTCTTACTTAAGAAGAAAGTGAGGGATACAGATGGATATTTTGGCGGCAATTGATTCATTTAAAGGAAGTGCTTCTTCATTTGAACTAAATCAGGCAGTTCTAAATGGCTGGGAAGATCGTAAAGGAAGAAAAATCAATGTGCCGATTGCAGATGGCGGAGAAAATACTGCAGAAGCAATCTATTACGCGCTCGGGGGAACATGGCGTACCATTGATGGGATGGATCTCTTATTCCGTCAGCGAAAAATCAGCTATTTATTGACAACTTGGCAAGGAAAAAATACCGCAGTCATCGAATCTGCACAAGCATTGGGGTTAGATCTACTTGATAAACCAACGGATCAAACTATCCGACTTGCTTCCAGTTATGCCTTAGGAGAACTTATCAAAGATGCACTGCTTCAAGAAGTAGAACAAATTATTGTCACTTTAGGAGGAAGCGGGTGTAGCGATGGTGGTCTAGGATTACTCCAATCCTTGGGTGCTTCTTTAGAAGGGTACACAGAAGGAAATCCTTTATTATCTACTAAAAAACTTCATTTTGATCGAAGAAACGTTCTTGTTTCTAAAGTAAAATTGATTATCGTTGCAGATGTTACCAATCCATATACAGGTCAACAAGGAGCTGCTTGGCAATTTGGAAGACAAAAAGGAGGAATAGATACGACGCTAGCTTTCTTAGATAAACAAGCAGGAAAGATTGCTCAGCAAATAAAAGATTTCTGGGAGGTGGATTTAGATGATATTCCAGGAAGTGGAGCAGCAGGCGGTATTGGTGGAGCCCTTTTTTTGTTGGGAGCGAAGATGGTTTCTGGTTTCGATTTAGTCAGCCAAATCACTGGATTGGAAAAAAAGATCGAACAAGCAGATGTCATCATTACAGGAGAAGGGCGGATCGATCAGCAAACGATCCACGGAAAAGTTCCATACGGTGTAGCAGTGCTTGCAAAAAAATATCGAAAACCAATAATCGCTATTTGCGGAAGTAGAGACCAAGAGCTAGAAGGACTCTCTGATTTTCTCCCAATTGTCTTAAGTATTCATTTGGGTCCAATAGGTTTAGAAGAAGCAATGGAACACAGGCAAACATTAGAAAAAACAAAAATCTTAGGACAGACACTTAGCAGATTTTTCACCATCCTCCCGAAGTAGTTGACAAAATCATTTTCTTTATGCTATCGTAATTTCAAATATAGGACAAAGTGAGGGATCCGTGCATTGAAAAATTAAGTCGATTGATGAAAGCTGCATTCAGACTGTACCTTGTGGAGACAAGGGAGCAGTGTGCAGATTTTCGGGATTGGCTTGGTTTTTTCGATGTATGGGTCTTTTTGTGTGTACCCAACCCTTGCATCCTCTTTAGCCAGTTCTGAAAATAGGACTGGTCTTTTTTTACGAGGTGATGGAAAATGTCTAAAATCGAAATAAAAAATCTGACATTCGGCTACGACAGCCAAGGCACATTATTATTTGAACAAGCAAATCTAAATTTTGACATACAATGGAAACTAGGACTTATCGGACGAAACGGTCGAGGAAAGACAACTTTACTGAATATTCTACAAAACAAACTACCTTATCAAGGGCAAGTAATCCATCAGCAAGAATTTGTCTATTTCCCGCAACAGACAAAAGATAAAGAACGTTTAACCTATTACGTGTTAAATGATATTACGGATTTTGAGATATGGGAAATCGAAAGAGAGCTCCAATTGATGCAAACAGATCCTGAAATCTTATGGAGAGAATTCAGCACACTATCAGGGGGAGAGAAGACAAAAGTCCTACTGGCACTTTTATTTGTGGATGACACTCATTTCCCGTTAATCGATGAACCAACGAATCATTTGGATATCTCTGGTAGAAAACAAGTAGCGGCTTATTTGAAAAAGAAAAAACAAGGCTTCATCGTGGTCAGCCATGACCGGGGATTTATCGATGAAGTAGTGGACCATGTTTTAGCAATCGAAAAAAGTCAACTGGAACTTTATCAAGGGAATTTCTCTATCTATGAAGAACAGAAAAAACTTCGTGATGAATTTGAAATGGCTCAAAATGAAAAATTGAAAAAAGAAGTCAGTAGGCTAAAGAAAACAGCAGCTGAAAAAGCCGAATGGTCTCGTTCCCGAGAAGGAGATAAAACAAAGAAACAAGTCGGATTCATCGATACTGAATCTAGACGAGTGAATAAAGGAGCAGTGGGTGCTGATGCTGCACGGACGATGAAACGATCCAAAGCAATCGTGAATCGGATGGAGACCCAGATCAGCGAGAAAGAAAAACTATTAAAAGATATCGAATATATCGATTCTTTGACGATGAATAGTCAAGCGTCTCACCATAAGCGACTTTTAAGCGTAGAAGATCTTCAATTAGGGTATGAAAATCTGTTATTCGAGCCAATTCATTTTACAATCGAGCCTCATCAGCGGGTGGCGATTTCAGGTCCTAACGGTGCAGGAAAGTCATCCATTATCCATTATCTTCTGGGGGCATTCAACGGCAAGGTTATAGGAGAAAAATCCCAGCCAAAACATCTGAGCATTAGTTATGTACGCCAAAATTATGAAGACAATCGAGGAACGTTGGCGGAATTTGCAGAGAAAAACCAAGTAGACTACCAAGCATTTTTGAACAACCTCCGAAAGCTTGGGATGGAAAGAGATGTTTTTCATAACAAGATCGAGCAGATGAGTATGGGTCAACGGAAAAAAGTGGAATTGGCTAAATCTTTATCACAGCCAGCTGAACTATATATATGGGATGAACCATTGAATTATTTGGATGTCTTCAATCAAGAACAATTAGAACAACTGATCTTGAACGTGAAACCTGCCATGTTACTAGTGGAACATGATCAAACCTTCCTGGATAAAGTATCTACTGAGATTATTTCTCTTGAGAAAATCTAACCCTTGTAATCTCAAGAACAACAAGGTATGGTTAAGGGGAACTTTGCCAACGAAGGAGAGAATCACATGCTTTATGTAACGAGACACGGAGAAACAACTTGGAACGCACAAGGATTAGTTTGCGGACGGGCAGATGTGCCGCTGACTGAAAAAGGACAGATGCAGGCACAGAAACTAGCAGAAAAGGTAGTAGATTTGCCTGTTCCAATCACGAAAATCATCCATTCCCCTCTTCAACGAGCAAGAGATACAGCACAAGCAGTTGCTGATCGTCTCAGCTTGCCGCTGACCGCTGATGAGCGATTGGTAGAAATGGATTTTGGGGATTATGACGGACTGCCAAGCAAAGATGAAAACTTTCAAAAAGCGCGTTTAGCGTTTGCTGTACGTTTCCCAAATGGAGAGTCGGTCTTAGATGTGTACGCACGAATCATTCCTTTATTGAAAGAATGCATGGAAGACGAAGAAAATGTCTACTTGTTAGTCTGTCATAATGCCTTGATAAGAGTGATCAATGCTTATTTTCATCCAATGCCTAATGAAGGGTTCTTTACATTCATGGTAGACAATACAGAATTAATTTCTTATGAGTAATTAGAATTTTGTGTTATTTAAATAAAATGTTTCAAGGCACTGCTTTTGCTTAGCAGTGCCTTTTTTGTGGCTGTGTCAATTCTTTTGGCATTATAAATCTAATTTTTAGAAATAAAATTTAATTATTTTAACAAAAGTATTGAAATTTTGTTTCTTTAGATATATACTCTAGTCATAGAAATGAAGACGGATACAGAAAAAGAGGGATAATATGTTTGGCTTTTCAATATTTATGAATGATTCTTTGTCAGAAGAGAAGAAACAGTATATCCGCCAAATGGCATCCAATGGCTTTGTCGGTATTTTCACTTCCATGCATATACCGGAAGATGATGTTTCGGCTTATCAAAATCGATTGATCGAACTAGGAAGCGAAGCGAAAAAGAATAAACTAGAGTTGATGGTCGATATTTCAGGAGAGGCATTGAAACGAGCTGGCTTTTCATTAGAAGATCTAACACCCTTGAAAGCAATTGGTGTAACAGGGTTAAGAATGGATTATCATATTTCTAATCAGCAGATCGCCGACTGGTCACATCAATTGAAAATCAGTTTGAATGCCAGCACGATCATGCCTAAAGATATCGATGAGTTGAAAGAAGCAGCGGCTGATTTTTCACAGATTGAAGCTTGGCATAATTATTATCCACGTCCTGAAACAGGGCTGGACAAAGAATGGTATCAGGAAAAAAATCAATGGCTCAAAACTCAAGGATTCCTTGTACAAGGCTTTGTACCAGGAGATACAGAGTTGAGAGGTCCACTGTATCAAGGATTACCAACTTTGGAAGAACATCGAGGGATCCATCCTCTGGCAGGTGCTCTTGATCTATTAGCAAGTAACACGGATATTGTTTATATCGGAGATGCAGGTCTGTCAGAACACGTTCAGGAGCAATTTGCTTCTTTCCAAAAAGAACAGACAGTCTTGCTCCATACGGAACCTGTAGATGAAGTTTTTTACGAATATATATTAGGAAAACATACGAATCGGCAAGATGATGCAAGAGATGTCATACGAAGCGCAGATGCGCGTTTTCGAGAGATTCCGCCAATCCCAGTAAGAAATACAGCTAAGCGTATGAAAGGATCTATTACTTTAGATAACGAAAAGTATTTGCGCTATATGGGTGAGATCCAATTAACTAAATATGATTTGCCAGCGGATGAAAAAGTGAATGTAGTAGCCAAAGTCATCAAAGAAGAACTACCGCTGATCAACCAAATCAAAGCTGGTATGAACTATCAATTTATAAGAAAAGAAGGAAGATAAAAATGAGCAAAATCAATTTAGAGAACCTAACAACGGAACGCAGAAACCAAGAAACTTTTGGATTAGATGAAATGAGTATTTCTCAAGCAGTCCAACTCATGAACAAAGAAGATCAGAAAGTGGCCGCTGCTGTTGAAAAAGAACTGACAAGTATCGAGCCAGTGATCGCCAACACGATTGAATCCTTTAAAAAAGGTGGTCGCTTGATTTATATGGGAGCTGGAACGAGTGGTAGACTTGGTGTATTAGATGCTGCTGAATGTGTACCGACATTCGGTGTAGAACCGGAAATGGTCATAGGCCTAATTGCTGGTGGAGAAGAAGCAATGACTGTAGCCGTCGAAGGAGCCGAAGATTCTTATGAATTAGGGCAAGAAGATCTAATCAAGCTGAATTTAACAAAAAATGATATAGTTATTGGTATCGCAGCTAGCGGTCGTACACCATATGTGATTGGTGGATTAGATTACGCAAAATCGATTGGTGCTGTTACAGGAACGATTTCTTGCAATAAACAAGCAGAAATCAGCAAGCATGCGGATTTCCCAATTGAAGTCGATGCAGGACCAGAATTTTTGACAGGCTCTACTCGATTGAAGTCAGGAACAGCACAAAAACTGATTTTGAATATGATTTCTACTATCAGTATGATCGGTATCGGTAAAGTATTCAATAACTTGATGGTCGACGTCAAACCAACAAATGAAAAACTAATCGAACGCTCAAAACGAATCATCATGCAAGCGACAGAAGCTGACTACGAAACAGCTGAAAAGTACTTTGAGGAAGCAGATCAAAATGTCAAACTGGCTATCGTCATGATTTTGACAAATAGTGATAAAGAGGCAGCTCAAGCAAAATTAGCTGAAGCAAACGGTTTTGTAAAAGGAACCTTATGAGGGGGAAAAGACCATGGCAAAAAACGAATTGACTTTGGAAGAACTGGCAAAACAAATTTATCAAGGAGCAGGCGGTATGGGCAATGTTGAAAGCATTGTCCACTGCATGACTCGTGTACGTATGAAGGTCATCAATGATGATCTTGTAAATGTCTCGGAATTAAAAGCGATTCCAGGAGTACTTGGCGTAGTAGAGGATGAACAGCTCCAAGTCATCATCGGACCTGGGAAAGTGAACAAAGTAGCGCAGGAAATGGTTGACTTAGCAGGCGTGAAATTAGGAGAAAAACTTCCTTCTGCTAGCGCAACTACAGCAAGTTCTTCTGCATCTGGAAAAGACCGTGTAAACGAACGGGCACAAGAAATGAAAGCGGCACAAAAATCGAAACAAAAACCCTCTAAAATCAAATCGGTATTAAAAGACATCTCTAATATCTTTGTACCAATGATCCCTGCATTTGTCGGCACTGGGATCGTGGCAGGGATTGCCGCAGTTTTAGCAAACTTAGTCACAGCTGGAACACTAGACGCAGGAACATGGCAACAATATATCGATGTGATGAACATCTTGAAAAACGGGATGTTTAGCTATCTAGTTATCTATACAGGTATCAATGCTGCACAAGTTTTTGGTGCAACGCCAACGCTTGGTGGAGTTATCGGGGCCGTTGTGATGCTGACAGGGATGAATCCAGAAGCACCACTGAAAAACTTGTTTACCGGTGAAGCTCTTGCAGCTGGACAAGGCGGGATCTTAGGTGTTATCTTCGCAGTTTGGTTATTGTCAATCGTTGAGAAAAAACTGCATAAAGTAGTACCTGATGCGGTAGATATCATCGTTACGCCAACTCTTTCCCTGATTGCCATCGGTCTGATCGAAATTTTCTTCATCATGCCTTTAGCAGGGTTCATTTCTGACGGCATGGTCGGTGGGATCAACTGGGTACTTGGTGTTGGAGGAGCATTTGCCGGCTTCGTTCTAGGTACATTATTCTTGCCAATGGTCATGTTCGGACTACATCAGATCTTGACGCCAATCCATGTACAAATGATTGATGAAACTGGTCGTACCTTATTGCTTCCAATCCTTGCGATGGCCGGAGCAGGACAAGTGGGTGCAGCATTGGCATTATGGATCCGCTGCAAAAAAGACAAAGAATTAACAGAAATGATCAAAGGGGCTTTACCAGTCGGAATCTTAGGAATCGGCGAACCATTGATTTACGGAGTAACATTACCTCTAGGACGTCCATTTATTACTGCTTGTATCGGTGGAGGTATCGGTGGGGCAGTGATCGGAATGATCGGAAATGTCGGAGCAATCGCTATTGGACCTTCAGGAGCCGCTTTGATTCCATTGATCTCTGATGGTAAATGGTTAGGCTATATCCTTGGTTTATTGGCTGCTTACGCTGGTGGCTTCGTTGCTACATTCTTCTTCGGTATTCCCAAAGACCGTTTAGAAAAAGAAGAACTAGCGACCGAAACAGCCACAGTAAATGAAGTACCTGAAAAAGCAGTACCTCAAGCTTCAGCTGAAAGTGTGACTATCTTATCATCAGTTGCTGACGGAACAGTTGTTTCTTTAGATAAAGCAAGTGACCCAGTTTTTGCACAAAAAATGATGGGTGAAGGTTACTTTGTAGAACCAGAAAACGGACATATCTATTCCCCGGTTACTGGAGTAATAAGTTCTGTTTTCCCAACAAAACATGCTATCGGCATTACGACACCAAATGGCTTAGAAATCTTGCTTCACATGGGCATCAACACAGTTGACTTAGGCGGTACGCCATTCGATGTGAAAGTAACAGAAGGACAGCAAGTGACACCTGATACGCTTGTAGCAGAAGCTGACTTAGAAGCAATCAAAGCAGCAGACAAAGAAACCTCCATGATCGTCTTGGTAACCAATATGGATCGTGTAAAAAACTTTGTCTTGGAAAAAACAGGTAAAGCGAAAGCAAAAGCACCTGTGATGGATGTCAAAGCTTAATAAGAATAGAAACAATAGAGAACATAAAAAGAAGAAGCCAAAATTTATTTTTCAGCTTCTTCTTTTGTGTTATTTATTTTTTTCTGCCAAAATTTGATAAACGCGTGCCACATCAGATGGTGTTCCCCGTAATTCATAATCTGCCAAGAAAGGAAAGCCGAATCTTTGTGCGTATTGTTTGGCTGTCAGACAATATTGATTGTTGAAGTTTTTATTACCGCTACCGACTACACCAAGGCAAAGTTTATGATTGTCTTCGTATTCCAGATATTCGCGCATCGTTTCGGTCAAGATTTCTGTGTCACCGTTGTCTAACCCATTCCCGCCGTCTAAATAAGTAGGAACGAAAGTAAAAAATGGTTCTGTTTCTTTCGTAAAATCACTATTTTCATGGATTTCTTTTAAAGTAACTTCAGGATTGACAGGATCTTCTGCATGCATTTTTTCAGCATATTCTGCTAGATGTTTGGCAAAAGCACGCGTATTTCCTGAAATCGATATATATAAAATGTTCATGGATCATCCCCCAATTCTTTCCCTTTAGTATAGCATCTTTTTAAGTTTTTTGGTGGTGTAATTTGGAAAGGGACTAGGCGCTTTGCTTGTATAATGAGAAAAAAGTCGGTAGAATTATATTTCTATTAAAGTTTTTATTAATTAAGTAAAAATAAAAAAGGTTTGTTATACTTTTTGATAAAAGCGGTTTTACTTTGGAGGATGCTTACATGGATACAGAGCAACAGAAAAAAGGAATTGGTTTGATTCCACTTGCTGCCTTAGTGATTGGTTCAGCGATTGGAGGTGGCGTATTTGGTATTATGACGGACATCTCCGGATCGGCTGGTGGCCCAGCTATCTTCAGCTGGGTACTCGTAGGAACAGCAATGTTGATGCTCTCCTTATCGATCAATAATATCAATAAAAAACGTCCAGATTTAAAAGGCGGGATCTTTAGTTACGCAGAAGAAGGTTTTGGCCGTTTCGCTGGTTTTATCAGCGGTTGGGGTTACTGGCTCACATGCTGGTTAGGAAACGTGGCGTTCGCAACATTGTTGATGAGTGCATTAGGTTATTTCTTCCCCGTATTCGAAGGTGGTCAAAATGTGGCATCGATCGTGATGAGTACGATCTTCTTATGGGGATATGCATGGCTAGTGAATCGTGGAGTTGAAAATGCTAGCTTTGTCAATGCTATCGTCACATTTTGTAAATTAGTGCCATTATTTTTATTTATTGTAGTAGCTATCAGCACCTTTTCGATCCAACAATTCATTAATAACTTTTCTAGCGATATCATATTGAATGCGAATGGGCAGCCGATCCCGTTTTCTAGTCAAGTATTGAGTTGCATCATGGTGATGCTCTGGGTATTCGTTGGTATTGAAGGAGCTTCTGTCGTAGGTTCACGAGCAAAAAAACAATCGGATGTTGGGAAAGCAACGATTCTAGGAATATTCGGTTTGATCATTATTTACGTCTTGGTTTCCATGCTTCCATATGGCACAATGACGATGAATCAGCTACAAACGATCAAAGCGCAACCTGCTATGGGATATGTATTTGAAATGATGGTTGGTAAATGGGGGGCGGTCGTGATCAACGGCGGTTTGATCATTTCTTTAGTTGGGGTTTGGCTCTCGTGGACAATCTTGCCGATTGAAACAATGGGGAATATGGCTGAGGACGGACTTTTGCCTAAAGCATGGGGAAAACTCAACAAAAATGGGGCACCAACTTATGCTATCGTATTGACGACGTTATGTACGAATGTCTTTTTACTTTCATTATTATTCACTGACAGTGCATATAACTTTGCTTACACACTTGGTACAGCAGCTATTTTCTTCACGTGGCTTTTCTTAGGATTGTACCAAATGAAACTTTCTTATCAGCGGAAAGAATGGGTCCAATTTTTAGTAGGGTTTTTAGCAAGTGCTTTTCAAGTATGGGCCATGCTAGTTGTAGCCTTTAATGAAGTGATGCTTGTTCTTGTTCTTTTCTTACCAGGTATTTATTTTTACCTCAAAGCACGTAAAGAACAAAACGAACCTGTACAACATATCCACTTAGATAAGATTTTACTTATCGGTGTGACGATGGTCGGAGTAATCGCAATGGTTTTATTTGCCACTGGGATGCTTCACGTATAGAAGTATAAAAGAAGTATAAAGAGAGGTTGTGAGCCTGTCGTTTATTCAAAAACATACTAGGAAAGGAGCTGTGACACAAATGTTGTCACAGCTCCTTTTTCAGAATAAACGGTGTTTAAGAGACAGCCAATCGGCAATAAGGCTGAACGGCTCTTTCACAACCTCTTTTTTGATGAGTCATCATACATTTTTTCGCTTAAATACGAGATATCCTAATGCTAAGAACAAAACGATGTAAGCTAAATTACCGAACAGCATTTGATTAGTAGAAAGATGAGTCAATTGCTTCATGATCTCTTCGTTGCCAATTTGGTTTTGCAGATTCAACATACTGATCGGATTCCATTTGATCCACTCCCATTTTTGGATGAGTGCGATAAGGATACCAGATATGATTGACGAAGCAAAATAAAAGACGATTCCTGCTGAGATGGATGCACCGGAACTATTGATAAAGCAAGCAATCATCAACACTAAACTTAAAATCAGCCATAAACCGATATAACTACCCAAAGTATAAGTGAACAAGCTTTGGATCAGTGTTTGACCAGTAGAAACCTTCTCCGTGAAGGAAATCGAAGGGAAAAGAATCAGTTTCATCAACACAGTGACAATAATAGCTAAAAGGTATAAATAAACAGAATAAATAACTAATGTGATCCATTTGCTTACTAATATTTCTCCTCGAGAATACTTTCTATAAAGGAGATTTTTCAATGTACCATATTGTGCTTCCATCGAAATGATCGTGCTTGCAGCTGCAATCATGATAAAGACAATCCAAGATGTGGCACTAAAAAGCTGAGCAGTCATTTCAACTGGGTCAATGATCGTCGTGTATTTTTTGGCTAGAAGTGCTGTTCCTATGAGCAAAACAACTAATAGAACAGATAAAACAGCAGTTGACTTTTTCTTGATCAATTTAAATAATTCTTGTTTTACAAGCAATGTCATTTTTCTTCTTCCCCCTTTACTGAATCCAGAATTTCCAATAGAGAAGATTCCAAATCATTCGTCAGATGCTGGACGTCTGTCACATGGATATTTTGTGCAGACAATAACTGGATCACGGTTCCTAATAATTCTTCGTTTTCTTTTAAAAGCTTGATTTTATCAGAATCTTCCAAAGTATATCCAGCTTCTGTCAAGATCGTTCGAGCAGCTAGATCATTCGTTGTAGAGATAATGATGAAGTCTTGCGCTGCTTGGTTCAATTCAGCCATTGTACATTGCTTGATGATCTTTCCTTGATTGATCAGGATCAGCTCATCCACCATTTTTTCAAGCTCACTGAGTAAGTGACTGGAGATCAAGAAAGAGGTGCCTTGAGCAGCCAAGTCGGTAATGATTTTTCGCACATCTCTTGTTGCTTGTGGATCCAACCCGTTCATCGGTTCATCTAAAATAACGATAGAAGGATGGTTCAGTAAGGCAAGAGCAATCCCTAGCTTTTGTTTCATTCCCAACGAGTAAGATTTCGCTTTTTTGTGAATGTACTTTTCCATCTTGAGCTGATTCACGATAGTATCGATAGCAGATACATCGTTTGTTTCAGAGAATAACTTCAGATGATCATAGCCTGTTAAGAATGGGTAGATACCCGGATATTCGATCAATGCTCCTACTTGTTCCAACCCTTTATGACTAGAGGGAGAAATCTCATTTTCACCAATACGGATTGTTCCATCTGAGTAATGGATCAGTCCTAAAATAGCTTTCATGATCGTTGTTTTTCCAGCGCCATTAGGACCTACTAATCCAACGATTTTGCCAGGAGATAAGTTAAAACTGACATCGCTGAGGGCTTGTTTGTGACCAAAGTTCTTGGATAATTCTTGGACCGAAAGACTTTTCAAAAATATTCACTCCTTTTCTATAGATAGTACAAGCATACACCTGATGAGTGGAGAAGTCGCTAGGTCATTGGACTTATTTCTTATTTTTTCATAAAAAAATTGAATATTAAATAAAAAGGCTTATTTTTTCTGATCAGTACTTATTCCAAGTGTCTAGTGGCCGCTAGTAATCTTGATGCCAATGATACTGATGAGTAGCATCCCCACAAAGAACCAAGTGGAAAGATTCAGCTTATCATGAAACAAGACCACACCAATTATGACCGAACCAACTGCGCCAATCCCTGTCCAGATAGGATAAGAGAGACTCATCGGCAAACTTTTGATTGCCTTTGATAAAAAGTAAAAACTAGCAATCATTCCAATCACTGTGTAAAAAGAATAATTGATTTTAGAAAAACCATCACTCCATTTCATCATCGTTGACCAGAATACTTCCAAAATTCCTGCTATGATTAATTCCATCCATGCCATACATACGTTCCTCCTTCAATATAAAAAATACACAAAAAGAGGAGAATCATCCCTTCAAAGACCTAATGGAATGATCATCCTCTTTTTTACTACCCGGTGGCAGATCGTATATCTTTTTCTGTAGTATAGCACACCTATCCAGATATCGGCAATCTCATACTTTTTAGTAAAGTGTACCAAGCATTGACGGATATATCGTTAGCAGAAAAGAAGATGAATGCTTTGCAATTTCATAGAAAGGAGTTGTTATTTATTAATCATTTAAAAAAAACAGTAACTAGACCTTATTTCTATATATTAGCGGGCAATAAATTAAAAAAAGCTTTACCTTACAATAAGTAAGATAATTTTTGTGATAAAAAAATAACGAAAAATATTTAAAAATAGTGTCTATTTCGTGAGAAAACAACTATATTTTTTATGTGTTTTGCTTTATAATTAAAAAAATATTGTCATTTTATGGAGGAAAATATATGGAAAATTATCTTAGCCTTTTAGGCGTCTTGATTGTTATTCTCGGGTTTGCATTTAAATTAGACTCGATATTGATCGTAATGGTTGCTTTAGTTGTTACAGCTTTGACTGGCGGTCTTGGCATTCAAGGAATGTTAGAACTTTTAGGTACAAGTTTTGTAAACAATCGCGGGATGGCGATTTTTATCATCATTATGTTGGCAACAGGAACGCTTGAAAGAAATGGTCTGAAAGAATCAGCGGCTTCCTTGATCAAGCGATTCAAGAAAGTATCTGCTGGTATGATTGTAGATATTTATGGGATCTTTCGAATGATCTTTGCGGCTTTTAACGTGAGTTTTGGTGGAGTTGCTGGATTTGTTCGTCCGATCATTCTACCTATGGCATTGGGAACCATCGAATCAAAAGGATTAAAAGTCCATCCTAAGCATGAAGAAGAACTAAAAGGGATGGCTTCGGCTATGGAAAATGTCTGCTGGTTCTTTGGCCAAGTACTATTCATCGGAGGAGCAGGGGCGTTGCTAGTCCAATCAACACTGAAAGATCTAGGATATGACGTAACATTGGGACAGCTTGCTTTAGTGGAAGTTCCAGTGGCTATCACGGCTTTAGTTGTGGCAAGTGTCTACTTCTATCTTAAAGAAAAGAAATTAGCGAAGAAATATTATCCAGGAAAGGGGCAATAAGATGGACTTTTTTACAAATCCTGATATTTTATTAGGCGATAAATTACTGGAGATCCTTTATATCGTGATGGGACTCGTATTGATTTACACTGGAGTAAGAAATTTAACAGATAAAACCAATCCTCATCGTTATGGGTCAGCCTTTTTCTGGACGGTCTTAGGGGTAGTTATTGCAGGAGGAAGATGGCTTCCGGCAATCGTGAATGGTGGCTTGATCTTTGCGATGACCATACCAGCAATTGCTAAGAAAGTCAGCAAAGGAGAAAGCCGGCTTCCATCAAAAGAATATATGGAAAAAATGTCAGACAAACTAGGAATGAAAATCTTTATTCCAGCTTTGAGTATCGGTGTCTTTGCGATCTTGTTTGCTCTATTTACCAATTTAGGTGCTTTAGTCGGCGTGGGCGTCGGTGTTTTTGCAGCCATGCTAATCTTGATGTTCTTTTCTCAAGATAATCGACCAAGTACATTTTTAGATGATGCAGCAGATATGCTGGGCACAGTAGGGCCGTTAAGCATGTTGCCAATGCTTTTAGCTTCTCTAGGTGCGGTATTTACAAGCGCTGGAGTTGGGACAGTGATTTCCAATGCAGTAGGTACGATCGTTCCAGAAGGAAATGTGAACATCGGCATCATCATTTACGCTCTTGGCATGGTGATATTTACGGTAATCATGGGGAATGCATTTGCGGCCATCACCGTGATGACGGTTGGGATCGGTGCACCATTCGTATTTAGTCATGGAGCGAATCCAGCGTTAATAGGAATGGTTGCATTGACTTGCGGTTTTTGTGGGACCCTGCTGACACCGATGGCTGCTAACTTCAATATCGTGCCTGTAGCGATGCTGGAGATGAAAGACAAATACGGAGTGATCAAAAACCAGTTGTTTATTGCGTTATTTATGCTAGTTTTCCAAATTGCTTATATGATTCTATTTAAATAATAGAAGAGAAGGGTTGTGACAGAATAATTGTCGCAACCTCTTCTAACATTGTAGTGGAACACTATTTTTTTATAAGAATATATTAAGTTTGATCTGTTATGTTATTTAAACTATTGTTTCCTTTATTTACGCTGTTCAAGGAAAATGGTATGATAAAAGATAACCATATGTTAAATCAATCGGACGGAGGAACAACAGATGAAAGTACTAGTAACAGGTTTTGATCCATTTGGTGGGGACAAAGTGAATCCAGCCTATGAAGCAGTAAAAAAAATGCCAGATGAAATCAGCGGTGCTGAAATCATCAAAGTGGAAGTACCGACCGTATTCGAAAAAAGCAGTCAAGTAGTCAAAGAAGCCATCCAACAGCACCAACCAGATGTCGTGATCTGTGTCGGACAAGCAGGTGGACGGTCAGCAGTCTCGTTCGAACGTGTCGCAATCAATCTAGCAGAAGCAAGAATCCCTGATAATGAAGGAAATCAGCCATTCGATACGGCTTTAGAAGAAAACGGTCCAGCCGCTTACTTTACCTCATTGCCAATCAAAGCAATGACAAAAAATGTACAAGATCATGGTCTACCAGCGTACATCTCTTATACAGCAGGAACATTTGTCTGCAACGATATCATGTATCGTTTGCTTCATTTGATCGAAACACAATTCCCGGCCATTCGAGGTGGGTTCATCCACGTGCCATTCTCACCCGATCAAGTGATCGATCGTCCAGTGGGTACACCTTCTATGTCTTTAGAAGACATTGCTTCTTCTTTGACTTATGCAGTTGAAGCAGCAGTAGAAAATAAAGAAGATATTTCCGGAAATGCCGGAACAACTCACTAGTTTAGCAAGAAACACTGGCTGGTTGCTAACGTTATGTTAGTAGCCAGCTTTTTGTAATTAGAAAGGAAAGAAACAGCCGTGGAAGAATGGCAATCCGTCTTTGAAGAATGGTTTCCAAAAGAAATCAGCAAAAGCTATCCCATCAAAATTTCTAAACAATACACAAGCAGTCAACGTTGGGAGATCTATGCAAAATTAACGAAAAAACAGCGGGAACTAGTCGATAAGCACCGCCGATATCTAATCAGCTCTCGTTTTATGGAAGAACATTATTTAGCTGCAACAGATTGGGTGTTTTCTGACTTCAAGATCAATCCGTTTTTTCGAACAAAACGAAGCCAGCAAAAATTGTATTGTGAGTGTGGTAGAGAATTAAAAGTGCAATACATCGTTAAATCGCCAAAAACCGGAAAGATCCTAAAACTAGGCATCAACCACTTTGCCGATCACCTGCATGTCTCTCCGACAGTGGCAGCTTCGATCCATCAGGGAATGACAAAAGTTGATCTGGCCTTAGACGAATTATTATGGCTTAAGCAGAAGAATATCGATTTTCCTGAAGGACTATGGCAAAAATACTGTTTTGTCTTGTACCAAAATCGTCGGATGAAACAGCCATATTTACCGGATATAAAATTAGCTCAGCGGCTCGCAGAATTTCGCCAAGTAGAAATGCCGATTTACATAGCGGATTATCAAGCATTGGAAAATGAAATCAAGAAAATAAGTGAACACATCAATGGGCAGCCAAAAAAGCGACAGATAAAAAAAGAACTATTTGACGACTTTGCAGAAGAATTAGTAAAGGATGTAGAAGAATTCTTGATCAACTATCGCGCATTTTTACGTAAAGATTGGCAATCCATCGTATATGAAGAAGTGCCAGTACATCCTAATGCTTATTTTGAAACATTTATTTCCGTGTTGAGAAAGACAAAACGTCAACGAACACCAGAAGTCACTGCTCAGATGGAATATTTTGCGAAAAACCAACGATTCATCCAACCAAAAATCTATCTATTTATTTGGAAGCAATATTGTCGCTATGGTTTTACAGAAGGGTTCTTCGACAGCATTCCTCGGATAGTCAGAAATGGTTTTTTAAAAGTATTGCGTAAAGAACGAGAAGCTATACAATCTGCTGATAAGAAAGACCGTACAGTCTCAAAAGAAAAATGGCAACTAGTAGTTAAAGATATCCAATCTGGAAATATGCAAGAGACAATCGACAAATGGAAAGGAAAACATTATCGTTTTACTGAAGCTCAGAAACAAGCGTTGGAATATTATCAGAAGTTAGAAGAATCACTGCGTTTCAATGATGAGGCAAGAAAGTATCTGAAGGAATTACTATAAAAAATAGAGGCTGGGACAGAAGCGTTTAACTCCAAGAAATAAGAAGGAATTCACGAAAATTGCTTTTCGAATTTTTGTGAATTTCAGCTTATTTCCGAAGGAGTTGCTTCTGCTTCAGCCGTTTATACGTGTTTAGAGCGTGAGACAAAAGTGTTCTTTACTTTTGTCCCACGCTCAGTTTTTTTATGCGTGTTGTTGTGCGTTGTAGTATTCTTCTTCCATTTTTTGCATACGTTCACGTTCTTTTTGGTTATACCAAGGTGAAACGGTAAATGCAAGGACATCATTCAGCAAGTAAACAGAGCTGTTCACGAACATCGCCAAACTTGCAGATCCATGCGTAAATGAAATATACCAAAGGACCATTTGAGCAAGCCCTGAAGCTAACCACCAGTAATATTGGTTGTTGTAACGCAAGAAACTGATGATACCAGCAGTCAAGCTAATAGAAAAAGCAATGGCATCTACCCACGGCCGAGGATCATCTGTATAACGACCAATCAGGAATCCTGAAACAAGATAGACAAGGAAAGTACTGATGATTGCGATAAACCAGCTTTTTCCAGTGAATTTTCGGATTTTTGAAGCCATATTATGATTCCATTCTTTACTTAACAATACGGGGATATCCAATGTGATCATATAAGCAATCTGTTCACCGATACTTAAATAGTTCTTTGCTGAGAATCCAACGATAATAAAACAAATCGCAGACAAAATACCTAAAATACCGTTGACTGATTTTGCCGCATTGATGGATAAAATACACAATACACCAAGCGTGGTACCGATAAATGTAATAACGGCCAGCCAAGTGATGGGACTATTGACAAGAGTCATGACCTGGCAGCCAAGACTGAAAAAGAAAAGATAATAATTTTGTTGCGGCCAGCCTTTTAGCTGATGAGCTAAAAACTGAAAATATGACTTCATGTATGAGGACTCCTTAAGACACTAAATGTAGTGTGTTCTGTATTTACTAACACAATCTATTGTATGCTTTTCTTAAAAAAAAACTAGTCTTTCAATTACAAATAATTTGTGTTATGATAATTTTCTGTTTGTTTTCTTGAAAATATAATTTCTTACTTTCATTTATTATATTGGGAACAGGAAGAGTGTCTTGGAGGACCTACTTTCTGTTTTTTTTGCCTTTTTTCTTAATAAAAAGGAAAAACAGCTATTTTTTTCAATCTGACACATTTACAATGGAACTGGAGATTAATATAGATCCGAGCTTAAACGAAGAATAGGAGTGCTCATATGAACCTTACAACGATCCATCATATAGCCATCATTGTTTCAGATTATCAGAAATCACGTGATTTTTATGTTAATAAATTAGGATTTGAAGTAATCAGAGAAAATTACCGCAAAGAACGAGATGACTATAAATTAGATCTGAAACTAGGAAGTGCTGAATTGGAGATTTTTGGAATTGCTAATGCACCACAACGACCAAACTATCCAGAAGCTTGTGGCTTGCGTCATCTTGCTTTCAAAGTAGACGATATTGAAGAAACAATTGCAGAATTGCAGTCCTTAGGGATCGAATCAGAACCGATTAGAGAAGATACCTTTACAGGAAAAAAAATGACGTTTTTCTTTGATCCAGACGGATTGCCATTAGAATTGCACGAATAAAGATAACAAAATTGTCACTTTTTTTTCGTTTCATTCGATTTTTCATTCGTTCATTTCTTGATATTCTTTAAAAAAAAGAAACAGGAGAATGAAGAATGAAAAAAATGATGTTTGGTGTTGCTGCCCTCATCGTAATAGGGATTACCGGTATGACGGGACTGCTCAATGCCGCTTTTCACATGGATGATATTAGTGACCAGGAATATCGGATCTCATTGAAAAAAGCAGCAGCAATTGTAAAAAACGAAACAAAAGAACATAACATATCTGCTATTCATTTTGCAGTTGAAAAAGACTTGGATAATCCTACGAATGCAACATATGAATACCAGTTTTTTTGTGAAGGACAAGTCATAGCAGTCAATCCATCCACTGGGAAAACAACCGTACGAAATGACACGAAAAAGGCCGCAGAACATCTTTTTGATATAGAAAAAGCGGAAGAGTTCAAACAACCGCAAGCAGCGATGAAGGAAGCAGTCAGCTACTACGGGAAAAAAGCAAAAGTGAAAGAGTGGACACTTCTAGTCAAAGATGAACGTCCTTATTATAAAGTCCGATTAATAGATGGAGAACAGGACCGTCAGGTATGGATATCTGCATAGAAGAAGGATATTGCTTCTCTTTTTTTCAATATAAGAGTAAGCTAAGAGAGTAAAGATGAAAGGAAGTTGAGATAACATGGAAAAAATGAAATGCCCTAATTGCGGAAAAAAATTTGCATACGAAGAAGTCAATAATGTAGTCGAACATAATGATAAAGAAATGCCAGTCGTCTGCCCTTATTGCCGAACTGAAGCGGCAAGAATCGTTACTCATGGTTATTTCATTACTGAAAAGATTGAAGATTTTTTAAAATAACGATTTTGCGATTTCTTTTTCTGCATGTTAGAATGGAGAAAAGGAGAGGAAACTATGATTCGTTTTGCGAGAAAAGAAGATGCTCCAGAAATCGCCCCATTGATCTTAGTGATTCTAAAAGACATGGAATTGCCATTTTTGAAGCAGACAGGGGAACAAAAGACTTTAGAGATTTTAGAAGAAGCAATCACTGATCCAAATTATCGTTACAGTTATTCACGAGGTATCGTAGAAGAAATAGACGGTAAAGTTGCAGGAGTTGCTTACGGTTATACAGATGAAGAAGAATCAATCATCGATCAGCCACTGGTACCTATCTTAGAGAAATATCAGCTAGATGCGTCTACACGTTTGTTTATTGATAAAGAAACGTTTCCCGATGAATGGTATTTGGACTCTATCAGCGTATCAGAAGATTTTAGAGGACAAGGCATCGGTTCACGGTTATTAGAAGCATTACCTAAATTGGCGAAGAAAGCTAATCGCTCCGTCATCGGTCTAAGTGTGGATGAAAAAAATCCAAAGGCTAAAAAATTATACGAACGCCATGACTTCAAAGTTGTCGGTCAGCGGATGATCAGTGGTCATCTTTATGATCATATGCAAAAGAATATCTAAAAAGATGTACCTAAAATGCGTATTTCCGCATTTCAGGTACATCTTTTTAACTTAAGTCAAGTCGGTAAGAAACAGACTTATCGCGACTTTTGTCTTTACGGTAGAGCCAGTAATCTAAAACCGCAGCAATACAAATACAAACTGGAGCATCTTCATCATTTGAGACATCCAATACATAGTAATCTCCTGAAAAAAGTGTTGCTTTATCCATTTTCATGATTTGCTGATTGAAATGATGGATTTGATATTGATGATTATAGATATCACCTTGGACTGTCCAGTGAAGTCTACGAATATAATAAAAATCACCGGGCCAATTGAATATTTTCTGCATGGTTCCCACCTTTTCGAACTCTTTATACAGCTCAAAACGCGTACCGAATGTCAGGCTTATCTGCTTGATGTGAGCAACGAGATCGCCATTCATGGCATAAAGAGACAATGCATCGCCCTTTGTTCCCCAGCGACCAACCATCAAAAACAGGGAATATCCTTTTTCGTTTTTGACAATTGTCCGAGTTGCACGTCCAAGCTGTTTTTCCTGAATGAAAAATTCTGACATCTATATCCCTCTTTTCTAGATAAAACTACAAGTCTTCTGCAATCGCGCGCAATATGGCTTTTCCTACGCCAGATTCAAGGTTTGTGTCCGTTGTATATTTGGCATAATCTTTTACTTCGATTTCTGCATTTCCCATTGCGAAACTGACTCCTGCTACTTGCAGCATGCTGACATCATTGAAGTTATCGCCAATCGTCATGACTTCTTCTAAAGAAATCCCACGCTCGTGAGCGACATGGGCAACAGCAATTCCTTTTTGAGCGTTTTTATGGTTCACTTCGATATTGTTTTGACCAGAGGAAGTAACGGCCAAATCGCCTAAAAGAGAAATCTGCTTTCCAACTGGACCTAATACAGCTGGCCCTTCTGTATGAAAACAAATAATTTTTAAAACTTCCAGATTCTTTTCTTCCAAGATAGCACGAATACTGTCCACGTATGTGATGTGCAATAACTCTAGCTTAGCTGAGGCCATGGCAATCGCCATTTTATACGTAAGGTGAGGTAAATGGGTAGCCACCATGGAAGCAAAACTTTCGATTCGTTTCGCTTGATTTTCAGAATAAAGACCATCGTTGGTTGCTACTTCATAGTAAATACCGTTAGCATCTAGAATATCTAAAACAGAGATTGCTTGATTATTTGGAATCGATACGGTAAACAGTGAATTTCCTTCTTTATCAAATACCTGTGCCCCGTTCAAAGTGATCATCGCACAATCGATTCCTACCTCATCTAAAGCTGCGCGAGCTTCTTGATAGTTTCGACCAGTAGCGACCATGAACTCAACACCGGCATCATTTGCAAAACGTATCGCCTCGGCATTTTCAGGAGAAACACTCATATGGGCATCTAATAATGTGCCGTCCATATCTGATGCAATTAATTTGATCATAATGATTATCGTTCCTTTCTGCTTCTTGTTCCTAGTTTACCATATTAATCAAGTGCTGAGGGTGAAGATTGTCCCTTGTGATTGAAGAAAATGTGAGTTATTCTTTTTATTAGGAGGTGGAGGTTTTGAAAGAAATCATTCATAACAGTTGGCAAGAAGTTTTGTCCTCAGAATTTTCAAAAGATTATTATCTGCATCTAAGAGAATTTTTAAAAAAAGAATATGCGTCCCAAAAGATCCATCCAGATATGTATCATATCTATGAAGCATTGAAATTGACTCCTTATGAAGAAGTTAAAGTTGTGATTTTAGGACAAGATCCTTATCATGGAGAAAATCAAGCTCATGGCTTATCTTTTTCTGTGCAACCCGGCGTAAAGATCCCGCCATCGTTAAGAAATATCTATAAAGAGCTTTATGATGATCTTGGAATCGCACCTGTTCAACATGGAAATCTAGTGTCATGGGCTAAACAGGGAGTCCTTTTACTCAACACCGTTCTTACCGTTCGGGAAGGGCAAGCGTATTCTCATCGCGGGAAAGGTTGGGAAAGATTAACAGACACGATCATTGAAAAATTAAATGAACGGGAAAAACCAATCGTGTTTATCTTGTGGGGAAAACCGGCACAAGAAAAAATCAAAATGATCGATAAGAGTCGCCATATCATCATAACATCTCCACATCCCAGTCCGTTATCTGCAAGTCGTGGCTTTTTTGGTTCCAAACCCTTCTCGAAAACGAATGATGCGCTCCTTGCGTTAGGAGAAGAACCGATTGATTGGCAACTGCCTGAAACAGTGTAATAAAACAGCGCTTTCCTGTTATAGCGCAGTTCGCTATGTATGTGAAAAACTTAATTTTTCCAGCATTTTTGACTGATACAGATAAAATAAACTGTTCTTTTTTTCTGGAATAGTGTATGATAATACATATAAAAACGTCTGGAGGTCATCTTGTGGAATTGTTTGATAGTTTAAGATTTAAGATTGTTCGCCGTGGGATCAAAATCGTTTTCCCGGAAGCTACTGATGCTCGTATTTTAGGCGCAGCTGCCCGGTTGAAAGCAGAAGAACTTGTGGAACCCATTTTAGTAGGGAACGAAGAAGAAATAAGAAATGCAGCGCATGCCAGAGGAATCAAAACATCTAGCTTTACGATCATCAGCCCTGATAATTACGATAAGTGGGATGAAATGGTGGATGCTTTTGTTGAACGCAGAAATGGAAAGGCATCCAAAGAACAAGCAGAAAAGATTTTAAAAGATGTGAATTACTTTGGTACGATGCTTACGTATATGGGGATTGCAGACGGAATGGTCTCTGGAGCGATCCATTCGACTGGCGACACTGTTCGCCCAGCACTTCAGATCATCAAAACAAAGCCTGGCATCAGTCGGACAAGCGGAGCGATGATCATGGTACGTGGAAGAGATCAAGAAAAATATGTCTTTTCGGATTGTGCGATCAACGTGAATCCAACTGCGCAAGAATTGGCTGAAATCGCCGTAGATTCTGCAAAAACAGCTGAACTGTTCGATATCGAACCAAAAGTGGCGATGATGAGCTTCTCGACAAAAGGTTCAGCGAAATCGCCAGAAGTAGACAAAGTAGTTGAAGCCACTAAAATCGCTAAAAAACTAGCACCACAATATTTGATCGACGGCGAATTGCAATTTGATGCTTCTTATGTTCCTTCAGTTGCACAACTGAAAGCGCCAGATTCAGAAGTAGCTGGTCAAGCAACAGTCTTTGTATTTCCAGAATTGCAATCAGGAAATATCGGCTATAAAATTGCTCAACGTTTTGGTAACTTTGAAGCAATCGGACCAATCTTGCAAGGTTTGAACAAACCGGTTTCTGATTTGTCTCGTGGGGCAAATGAAGAAGACGTATATAAATTATCGATTATCACAGCAGCACAAACATTGATTGATTAACAAATACACACGGACTAGTCCAAAAACGGCAGCTGCTGTTCTTGGCTAGTTCGTTTTTTTCTTTAAAAAAACTTCATTACGCGATATACTGGCAAAAAGAAAGAAGAGCGGGAGAAGATGAAAAATGATCGAACTATCAGGATTAACAATGACAGAACAATTTGCAGAGGCAATTGGTCATTCCGCCATGCCAGGTGATAATCTGATATTGACTGGTGATCTAGGTGCGGGTAAAACAACATTGACGAAAGGTATCGCCCAAGGACTGGGAATAAAGCAAATGATCAAAAGTCCGACATACACGATTATTAGAGAATATAATCAAGGCAGGATTCCGTTGTATCACATGGATATTTATCGGGTAGCAGCTAGCGGAGCTGACTTAGGGTTAGATGAATATTTTGAAGGAGATGGGCTTTCCGTTGTCGAATGGGGAAACCTATTAGAAGAAGCACTGCCAGAAGATTATTTGGAACTGATTTTAGAAAAAAGTGATACAGATTTAGAAAAGCGTTATGTGAAACTAATCTCATACGGGGAGCAAAGTGAAACCTTCAAACAGCGAATCCTAGAAAAATGGGTTGAAAACCATGAGTGAAGAAATTGGAATCATCTTGCGGGAAGCAGTGCCAGATGATGCAAAAGATATTCTTTCGATGATGGAACAAGTCAATAGCGAGACAGAATTTTTAGCTTTAGATGAAGCTGAACTTCTTTTACCCCCAGAAACTTTATCAGAAGAGTTGAGTTATATGTACGAAAGCAACAATAATTTATTGCTGCTTGCAATCAATGAGGGGACGATTGTTGGAACAGCATCAGTCAAAGCAGACAGTCAATTTCGTTTATCTCACGTGGGAGAAGTCGGTATCAGTATCCTGCAGGAATATTGGGGAATGGGACTAGGTACTCTTATGCTAGAAGAAATCATCAATTGGGCGAAGGAAATGGGTGTACTTTTTCGATTGGAGCTGGATGTTCAAGTTCGTAATGAAAGAGCCGTACACCTTTACCAGAAAATGGGTTTCCAAATCGAAGCAGTCATGCCTAGAGGGGCAAGAACAGATTTAGGTGAATTTTTAGATGTATATAAAATGAGTTATTTGATTGAATAGAAAAAATAAGAAAAGAGTTAAGAAACTGTCATCCTTTTGGGAAGGCAGAAAAACGTATGAATGGACTGTGACAAAAGTCGTGACGCAGTCCATTTTTTGAATAAACGGTGTTCAATCAGCTGACCTTCGATATTCGCTCAAAAAACGGCAAAATATGAGGAACTATTTTGCCGTTTGTTTCTCTAATACTCAGATCAAAACGCTGATTTCACAACCTCTTGGTAAACGGTGTTCAAAAGCTTGCATCTGCGGTAATAAGTCCAACCAAATGAAAAATATCAGAAGCTATTTTTGTTTGGCTGTTCTTATTACTTGATGCAGAACAGCTTTTTCACAACCTCTTCCTTATACGGTGTTCTCCTGCCAGCTCCTCGGTCACCAGTCACAATATTTAATAAACATGAGGAGCTATTTTTTGAGATTGCTCCTTGTGACTCGGAGTGAAACGGCAGGCTCACGACCTCTTTGTGTGTTTCATAAGTATTCTTTTACTTTATAGTCACAAGTTTTTTCAATGGATCTGTCCCGAATTTTTTTTCTTGATAAAGCAGGATTTCCGCACATGCACGACTATCTTCCAATGCATCATGGTGATGATCTAATTGGATGTTCAAATTTTCGCACACAGTGTTCAATCGATGATTTGGAAATTCAGGAAACAAGCGACGGCTACTTTTCACTGTACATAAAGAAAGATAATTAGGCTGTTCAAGATGATAATAATCTAAGCATCCCGCTAAGACCTTTGTATCAAAAGCAGCATTATGTGCAACGACTAAACGATTTTTTTGAAAATATGGTTGGATAGTTTGCCAGACTTCTGGGAATTTCGGCGCATTGCGTACGTCTTCTTGATGGATTCCGTGAATTTGGACATTTCGCCAGAAAAAAGGAGTCTCAGGCTGTATCAATGTATAGAATTCATCAACGATCTGGCTGTTTTTTACCATGACTAGTGCAAGAGAACAAGCACTATAAGGCTGATGATTGGCAGTTTCAAAATCCATGGCAACAAAATTCATTTCTGTAAAACCTCCTTGGGAAATTACTGTAACATACTTTTGAAAAAAGCAAATAAATTTAACAAAAAACATAGAATTTTTTATGTAATATTTGTTGAAAAAAGCTAGTTTTTGAACTTATTCCTTGTGATTTGGAGTTAGATAGGGATCATGACTTCTCGGTATTAAGTCAAATTTATGCAAAGTTGTGAGGAACCATTTTCAAAAAAATTTCTTACGACTCGAAAGTAGGCGACTTTTTCGCAACCTCTCCACTAAACGGTGTTCAATCAGCTGACCCTCGGTATTAGCTCAAAAAACGGCAAAATATGAGGAACTATTTTTCCGTTTCTTTCTCTACTACTCAGGTCAGAACGCTGATTTTACAACCTCTCCACTAAACGGTGTTCAATCAGCTGACTCTCGGTATTAGCTCAAAAAACGGCAAAATATGAGGAACTATTTTTTCCATTTGTTTCTCTAATACTCAGGTCAGAACGCTGATTTTACAACCTCTCCACTAAACGGTGTTCAATCAGCTGACCCTCGGTATTAGCTCAAAAAACGGCAAAATATGAGGAACTATTTTTCCGTTTGTTTCTCTAATACTCAGGTCAGAACGCTGATTTCACAAC